>DATKLL010000149.1:0-27185 GCA_035542475.1 Syntrophales bacterium | reverse complement strand
TCCTGCCGATATGTTCCTACTGCAAGAAGGTACGTGACGATAAAGGCTATTGGAGTCAGATCGAGAACTATATTGCAAAGCATTCCGAGGCGGAATTCAGTCATGGTTTATGCCCGGATTGCATGGAAAAGCTGTATTTGGAATTTGACAAGAAAGAGTAGCCTGAGAATTATATGTAAAAGCAGGAGAGGTTTACCTTTCAAGGAGAACAACTGTTTCAATGTGGCTTGTTTGGGGGAACATATCGAGCGGCCGAGTCTGCTTGATGTTATACCCGAAGCGGGTGAACGCGCGCAGGTCACGTGCGAGTGTTGTGGGGTTGCAGGATACATAAACAATCTTCCGGGGATTCACCCTTGCCAAGGCGGCAAGAGTTTCGGGCTCCAGGCCGACGCGCGGCGGATCGACAAGCGCCAGGTCCACCGGAATGCTGTCTCGAATGAAACGATCCCTTAGGATATACGCTATGTCACCAGCCCAGAAGACTGCCGACTTGATCCTGGCCCGACTCAGGTTTTGCTCGGCACAATGAACGGCGTCGCCCTCTACATCAATGCCGTAGATTCTGCTACAGCTGGGAGCCAGGAAGAGAGAAAAGAGGCCGGAGCCGCAATAGCCGTCGAGGACTGTTTCGGTTCCCGAAAGGCTGCAGAAGTTCTCGACCACGTCTACAAGAGTGTCGGTCAAATAGAGGTTTGCCTGAAAAAAACCATCCCGCGGGACGAGCATCTCCCGGCTTTTAACGCGCCGCATGATACGGGATTCTGAGACATCCTCCACAGGCGCAGACCACAGAGAGCACCGCCCGGCCGGTGATCCAGCCTGTCTCAGCAGGGATAAAGCTTCGTTGATTGACTCGTGGACAATTTCACAGCGCTCCAGATCGACGATTCTGTTGGTCGCCCGCGCGGCAAATCCGATAGACCGTTTCTTTCCTATTCCTGTGGCGACATGGAAATCTGCCTTTCCCCTATACCCGTAAGTCTCTGGTGAGGGGATCATGTCTTCAATGGCTATGGCATCAAAACGTCCGATCCTATCCAAAGCGTCACGAACCTGACGGCTCTTCAGAACGATCTGGTGGTCATAGCTGATGTGCTGGTAAGAGCAGGCGCCGCAGCGCGTGTAGGCTGCGCACCGGGGCGCAACGCGGAAGGGCGACGGAGCGCGAAGGGTTTTCAACTCGGCGGTGGCGAAGCGTTTCTTTACGGCGGTAATCTTTACAGATGCTGTATCCTCGTCTACGGTAAAAGGAACAAATACAACCATCTTTCCATGTCGGCCAACTCCGGCGCCGCCGAATGCCACGGATTCAATTGTCAGTTCTATTTCATCTCCTCGTTCCATATGGCCTCGCTGGTTGTAATGTTCTATACCACGTTTTTATGTGCTATAAAGCGGGAAATGACGAGAGGTGGTTGATTCATGGATTCCCGCCGGAGCCTGCCCTCGAATGTATTTATCGGGGGCGGGAATGACACTTGGGGGCAGGGAATGACAAAGGTGTGGGATGACATTGAAAAGGAATGATCAGGCCCTTCCATAAATTTCCGTAATATCTCTGAGCCGCTTTGTAATTTCCGGCTTTAGTTGCCCTGGGAGCATACGCCATTGCCAGTTTCCTCTGGCAGTGGCAGGGCGGTTCATACGTGCTTCCCCGCCAAGACCAAGAATGTCCTGAAGAGGAATGATTGCGGTGTCGGCCACTGATGCCATTGCCAGACGGATCAGCTCCCAGGATACCTGATCATGCGTTACATGCCGGCCGAGGTACCGGAAAAGCCGCGCCCTTTCTTTTCGGCCCAACTCACTGTCGAACCATCCCTTGATCGTATTATTGTCATGAGTCCCGGTGTAGACGATGCTGTTTTGAATAATATTGTGAGGGGCGTACGGGTTTGTGGGAAGGTCTTCTCCAAATGCGAACTGTAGGACCTTCATTCCCGTCAGTCCAAAGAGGCTCATTACTTCCCGGACATCGGCGGTGATGATTCCCAGGTCTTCCGCAATCAGCGACAGGCAGGGAATTTTTTTAATCAGGCAATGGAGGAAATCAACGGCGGGGGCCTCAATCCACCGGCCGTTGATGGCGGACTTCTCGCCTATGGGAACCTCCCAGAAAGCCACGAGACCCCGGAAGTGGTCGATGCGTAAGTGATCGACGAGACCCAGGAGATGTGCGACTCGAGCAATCAACCAGTCATACCCCCGCTCCTTCAATACGTCCCAGCGGTAAACGGGGTTCCCCCACAATTGGCCCGTCGTGCTGAAGTAATCAGGCGGAACGCCCGCAACCGCCTCAGGCCTTCCCGAGGCATCGAGCTTAAAGATATCCGGATGCGACCACAGGTCAGCACTTTCCAGATTCAGGTATATGGGCATATCTCCGATGATCTGTATCCCTTTGCTTCGGCAATAGGAATGAAGGGATGACCACTGCCGGAAAAAAATATACTGGAGAAATTTTTCCATTTCGATTGTTTTTGCAAGCTTCCACTTCAGCGGCGTAATCGCGCGAGGCTTTCGCTTTCGGATTCCTTCGGGCCATTCACACCAGGGTTTCAACGCAAAATGAGATTTGAGTACTTTGAACAAGGCGAAGTCATCCAGCCATGAAGAATTTTCATCAGCAAAATTTTGGAAGGCCTGCTTCTTTCGCCTCGATCTTCTTCTGAACCGGTCATAGGCAATCTGAAAAAGTCTCTCCTTATAGCGACAGACGGCGGCATGGCTTATCTTTTTGCCGGGAAATCTGGGACGTGGTTCGAGGTCATCCTCATTAAGATAACCGTCAGCCACCAGTACTTCCGGACTGATGAAATAAATGTTACCCGCAAAAGCTGAGATAGAATGATAAGGCGATAACCCACCGGAGCCCGTTGCATTCAATGGAAGGATCTGCCAATAACGCTGCTTCGCTTCCGCAAGAAAGTCAGCAAACCGGTAAGCAGATGGCCCAAGGTCGCCAATCCCGTATGGAGAAGGCAGAGAGGTTATGTGGAGCAGGATGCCGCTTCCTCGTATTTTCATATTTTTTCCTCATTCAGGAGCAATGATACCGGGAAATCTTTCAGGACTTCGCTTGCAAAGATTCGTCCATCCGCCTCAAGCCGCCGTCCCGTGAAGGCTTCTCGCCAGTACCGCGGGGCGCCGTCCGGGAGATCAACATACGTAGTTCCCCAGACCCCTTTTCCCAAAGGATATTCCCTTTCTCCGGCCAGGGCGACGAAAAACCGGGGCGCTATAACTAATACCCACTGGGTCCTCCATATGCGGGCAAAGGCGACAAGATGGTCTTTCCTGGCGCCTCCGGCCCGAACAGGCTGATAGGCTCCCTGCTCAAATAGCCTGGTTCGAAGCGACCTTGCTAAAAGGGCTTTCGCAATGAGAAACAATTTAATCTTACCATTTTCCTTTGTCTTCAACAAAGACTCGATCAAAGCCATGGGATATACTTTAGCCTTATCCAGAATTTCCCTGAGCAGTGCCTTTCTCTTCTCAAAGTCGACGGGACGACGATTATCAGGATCAACCAGGTTAAGGTCCCAAAGCTCTGCCCCCTGGTAAAAATCTGGAATGCCGGGGGCTGTGATCTTGAGCAGCGTCTGTGTCAATGAGTTGAATACGCCGTAATGTGCAACCATTTTCTGAAAAGGAATAAACTCTTTGAGAAAAACATTATCTTTTGAAGGACGAAGAATCCGCTCCGCAAAAGTCTTGAATGCTGCTTCGCACTCCTCATCCGGTTCGAGCCAGGAGCTGTAGACCTTGCCTTCCCGAAGGGCTTTTACAGTATAGCCTTTGATTCTTTCGCAAAATCCGGCCCACTCTTCTTCATAAAAAGGTAATGCGCCGATGATAGTTTGGTACAGGTGATACTCTTCATTTCTTGGTGGAAAAGGCTTCCCGCGTACATGAGGTTTCTTCCTGCTGTTCAAATGCATCCATGTGCTGACTTGTCTTCCCCATTCTTCAGGAATTTCCGACAGGACATTTAAACGGGCACGCACATCTTCCCCTCTTTTTGAATCATGGGTTGCCGTTGCGTTCAGGCCCAGAGTATGGAGATTCCGCCTGGATTCATTGAATCTGTGAAAATCGGCAAGGTCTATGCCGAAATTACTTGGCGAGCTTCCTACATCATTGAGCGACAGAAGTCTGTTATAGTTGTAGAGAGCGGTATCCTCGAATCCCTTTGCCATAGCGGTGCTGGTGATCTGCTGGAACCTCATGACAAAGTCAGTCCTTGCGGCTGTCTGATCATAGTTCCTGACTTTCACTGAGAATAGGAGAATTCTTCTCAGAAAAGAGAGTGCGGCAGATGGGTGCGTGCGGCCTCCTCTTGCCTGGCTTAAAGCGGTGCGAATCCGTCTGCGATCCTGTATGTTCGGGCCTTCGGGCCCGGCATAGGTGCGATAAACCGGGAAGTGAGCGATGGTGGCTAATACAGCATCTCTCAACTCTTTGAAGGTCAGGCTCCTCGCCCTTCGATCAGCATCGGCGATGTTCTGGAGAAGATGGACAAGATTGTCCACGTCCCCGGAGATTTCGTTTTCCAGAACCAGCCGCTTGCCGTCCTGAACGGACTTTTCGAAGGTCTTCTTGCATCCTGTCAATCTTTTATAAAGTTGATCAAACCTTTCCCTGTTGTCTGTCCGGCAGAGTATGCCGTTTACTGCGGCAGCGAATTCATAACCCGTTGTCCCCTGCACGGGCCAGCCTGCCGGCAATGATTCCTCTTTGCCGAGGATCTTTTCAACGATGATATAGACATCGCCAGCTTTTTTTCTTAGCTTTGCCAGATATCGGGAAGGATCATAGAGTCCATCGATGTGGTCAAGTCGCAGGCCGTTTACAATACCTTTTTTGCACAGGCTGAGAATCAGCCGATGAACATGCTGAAAAACTTGCGTCTTCTCCTGGCGAAGGGCGATGAGGCCGTTAATGCTGAAGAACCGGCGGTAGTTTATTTCCTGCGCTGCATCCTTCCAGTAGGAAAGACAGAAAAATTGCTCTGATAGGAGCCTGTCCATTGAATTGAATCCGCTGCGATCTCCCTTAATGCCGTTCAGTTCGGCCAGCATTTCATCAATGCGGTTCCGGATGGACCTATCGGACGAATAAAGCCGCCAGAGAATTTCTTTGATGCGGCGGATATTTTTTTCTCTACTTGAAGCTTGACGCGGGAGGCGGTTTAATATACGGAGAACTTCGGAAAGCCGGGTCTGGGAAGGAGATCCTTTTTTAACTACCCAGAAATACCTTACAGTGACATGTTCAAGTATCTTCGCGTAGGAATCGATTCTCAAGGGCAAACGCAGATCACCATAAGTGATTCCGAATCCCTGCGTGTCTAGTTTCAGGCGGATATCTCGATCTTGCGAGCACTCCTCGTATGGTTTTCCAAGAAAGGGCGCGAGGACTTTGCCTTTCAAACCTTCCACGGGATGATTCCACTCTATGTCGAAGAACCGGAAGTATCGGGAGCTTTCTCCATTTTCCAGGACGTCCATCAGCATAGCATTTCGCTGATCATAGGCCATGTGGTTGGGCACAAAATCCTGAATGAGACCCATGTTGTTTTTTTGGATGGCTGACGTGAGTTTGCTGAAATCAGCCTCCGTTCCCAGTTCCGGATTGATCCGGTTAAGATCGGCAATATCGTATCCGTGAACGCTGCCCTTTGCGGCAAGAAAAACAGGCGAGGCGTAGAGGTTTGATACGCCGAGTTCCTTTAAATAGGGAAGGATTTTTTTTGCCTCCCGAAAACTGAAAGTAGGAGTGAACTGAATCCGGTATACCGCCACGGGGATGCGCATACCCTTACTCCACGTGCAGAGACAATTTGTCGCAGAGACTTCGGAAAGACTCAACCCACTTTACGGCATTCTCATCCCCCCGTTCTGCCTTATGACGGACACCGGGAAAGAATTCTTTCATGAGAAGATAAAATTCATTCTGGACTCTCCAGAGGTTTACCTGAAAAGGCAGCTTATTGACAATGCTGAGAGCGACTTCAATTTTTTTCAGTGTAGGCAATTCTTCCGGATGGAGGAAAAGCGCATTGGACATCTTCTCAAGATTCCGCCGAAAAGCATGTTCCAGAGTTTGCGTATCCAGCCGGATTCCAAACGCACTTGCCTCTTCAAGGCTATTCTTCACAAGTTCCACCTCGAATTCTTCTTTTTGCAGCAGCGATAGCAACTCGTCGTTCAAGGTAAATTCGGCAGCTCCCAACAGCGGCGCCGGGATCGGAATGTACAGGTTCTTTAAAAACCGCATCATTGGAACGTGCTGCCGGTAGATCTGGCGATAATCGGCCCGCGCTCCTTCCAGAGAGGCGTTGACCAACTGACCGGCGATCTTTCGCTGCTCATCCCGGAAAAGGGACTGAAGTGAATAGGCTGATTTGCCGAAATGGCTGTCCATCATCCGCAGCGTTTCCGGGAAATCCGCCCGCTGATAAGCATCGGACACTTCGCCCAGCATTTTCTGGTAGGCCTCTTCTCCGCTGTAGTTCGCAACGCCACAATTCAGGGTATGGTCTCCAAAGTAGAGAACACCGAAGTTAATCAGACCCGATGCCTGAGTTATCGTTGATGACACGACTGCCCGGCCGAGCAGCAGTTTTGTGCTGCCTGCTTCAAAATTTCGGCGGTCTTTGATGTCAATGGTGTAACAGAAGATGGGTGTCTGATCTTCATAAGTCTCAAAAATTGAACTGACTGCATAGTGGGCGCAGACCTTGAGAAGATCCACTTTTGCCGGAATGATGTACTGTTCATAAATCTTTCGTCCGTCGCTCTTCTCGGGGATGTTGCTTCTTGCCGTCTCAAGGCGTCTCATAAATTCTTCCTCCAGCCTCTCGCTGGTGACGTCTTCCGCCAGTTGCAGGGCCCGGCAGGCATATTGAATTACCTGGACGGTCTCAATGCCGCTCAGTTCGTCGAAAAACCAGCCGCAGCTCGTATACATGCGTAGCGCGTGTCGCTGTAGTTCGAGTAGTTTCAGCACCGTCACGTTTTCATCGGCGTTAAGAGGCCGGCTCGCATGGTCTTTAAAAAATGCTTTCACGCTTTCCTCTGACCGGTTGAGGAGCACCCGGACGTAAGCGTCCCTGGCCTGCCAGGGGTCTTTCAGAAAGGCTGATGCCTTCTTCTCATAAGCAGGCGCGAGGGCATCCCTGAGCCAGTCCAGAGATTCCCGGAGCGGTTTTCGCCACCCCTGGTTCCATTCGGGGTGGCCGCCGCTGTTACACCCGCAGTTGCTGCGCCATCGCTCCACCCCGTGAATACAACTCCATGAAGTATTTTCGATGATCTCAACTTCATGTTGGGGAGGATGCTTTTCCAGATAGGAGCCGTAATTCGTGAGTTTCCCTGTTTCCGGGGATGATAGGCGGTCAAGAGCGTAAGCCAGCGCGATATCCCCATGGGGATGATGATGTCCGTAGGTCTCACCATCTGTCGCCACGTGGATAATCCGGGGCTGTGCGCTGCCATCCGCCGCGGCTTTGATCAGGCTCTCCGCAAGATTCTCACCTTTTTTCAGCGAGTCCCCAAAGGCAATGCCTCTGGTCAGAGAACTGTGGTAAAAAAAGATTACGATATCCCGCCCTGAAGGCAATTTCTGCAGGTATGCACGGGTAGGATCTATTTTACCGTCTGTTGCGTCTTCCCACTTCTTGGAATTCGTGGATCTGAATCGGCCGGCCTGATGCTGTGCAAGAATGGTAAATCGTATGCCGCATTCGGCCAGAACGTCCAGGGTCTCCAGGTCCACAGCGGTCTCGGGCAGCCACATCCCTTCGGGCGTCCGGCCGAATCTCGATTCAAAATCCGTGATCCCCCAACGGACCTGGGTAACCTTGTCTCTCCGGAGGGCGAGAGGAAGGATGATATGATTATAGGCCTGGGCAATGGCTGACCCGTGGCTGTTAAAAAATTTTCTGCTCACACGATCGGTATCGATAATCGCCTGGTAGATCTCAGGAGACTTCCTTGCCATCCAGGACAGAAGGGTTGGACCGAAGTCAAAACTGATTTTCGCGTAATTGTTCGTAATTTCCCTGATGCGTCCCTCGTTGTCGAAAATTCTGGACGCTGAATTCGGGGCGTAGCACTCCGCGGTGACGCGCTCGTTCCAGTCATGATAAGGATAGGCGGAATCCTGAAGTTCAACCTCCTCAAGCCAGGCATTCTCTCTTGGCGGCTGATAAAAATGTCCATGAATACAAATGCAACAATTCATTGTGTTCACTCCTCCTTCCTGCGCGAGTAAAGCACAAAAGCTTTGGGACTGAGGGATACGGAAAAGCTGCCATCGTCAAGGCGCTCGCAGGATGAAAGGCCGGGGCCTCCCCAGCGAGTCTCAGACGAATCGAGGACTTTTTCCCATGAATAATCCTCAAGCGGAATGATAAGAGAGACAGGGGTCTTGCCGAAATGAAAAATCATGGCGACTTCTTCCGTTCCCGTCCACCGCCTCAAAAAAAGAACTCGTGATTTTTCATAGCCGACTGCTTGCAGCGATTTTTTGCTCAGACAGCGCAGGGCCTCCGTTTCTTTTCTCACTCGGATCAATTCGCGATAGAATGAGAACAGAATCTTGTGGCTACCCTCTTGAGCAAGGCCGAGGTGCAGACATGACCTCCGATAGGTCTCTTCAGTCTGTGGGTCCGGAGGCTCTTCCGGCCAGTGGAAATGAGCAAATTCTTCTTTGCGACCTTTCCTGACTGCCTCAATGAGTTGAGGATCTGAATGACTGACAAAATATAAAAAGGGGGCTTTCTCTGCATATTCTTCCCCCATAAAAAGCAACGGCACAAATGGAGACAGCAGGACAACTCCGGCAGCGAGCTTGAGTGCTTCGAAAGAAATCAGCGAACTTAGGCGTTCCCCTTTCGCGCGGTTTCCGACCTGATCATGATTTTGCGAACAGACTACGAATCGCCGCGCCGGGACCCGCCATGACGAGTTGCCATGACTCCTTTTCCGGTAACGGGAATATTGTCCGGAATAGATGAATCCCTCCCTGTATGCTGTAACAAGATCTTCGATATGTCCGAAGTCCCGGTAATATCCCACGTCTTCTCCCGTGAGCAGGACATGCAATGCATGGTGGAAATCATCATTCCACTGGGCATCCAGTCCGATCCCGCCATTTTCCCTGGGGCAGACGAGCCTCGCATCGTTCAGAGAACTCTCGCCGATTAGGTAGACCCTCCGATTCAGCTCGTCGGCCCGTTGCCGAACCGCTTCCGACAGTTGCTGCAGGAAAGGCTGCGCGGAAAAATCCATGATGGCGTGAACAGCGTCGATCCTCAGGGCATCTACATGAAATTCCGTGATCCAGTAGAGGGCGTTTTCAATGAAGAACCTGCGAACCTCGTCGCTTTCCTGGCCGTCAAAATTGACGGCCAGGCCCCATGGCACTCGATACCGGTCTGTGAAATAAGGGCCGAACGCACCCAGGTAGTTTCCTTCGGGTCCGAGATGATTGTAAACGACATCCAGGATAACGGCAATTCCCTTCAGATGGCAGGCGTTGACAAATCGTTTCATATTGACGGCGCCGCCGTATGAATTCTGCACTGCAAAAAGATAAACGCCGTCATACCCCCAGTTGCGGTCTCCGGGAAATTGCGCAACCGGCATCAAACCGACAGCGGTAATTCCAAGATCCTTTAAATGATCAAGACAGCCGATGGCCGATTGAAATGTCCCTCCGGGAGTAAAGGTCCCTATGTGAAGTTCATAGATGAGATAGTTTTGAAACGGAATGCCCGCCCATGCTTGATCTTCCCAGGGGAAATCGGAATCGATGATTTGGGAAGGACCGTGAACGCCGTGAAGTTGGGAACGCGAGCAGGGATCGGGATACTCCTTCACCCCGTCAAGCTGATAGAGGTAAAGGCCTCCGGGCCTGACGCCTTCGGCTGTACACTCGTGATATCCCCGGCTGACCCGCGTCATGGGGATGGTGAGAGTTGAGGATGATGTTATCCGCAGGACTATCCTCCGGACCAGAGGCGCCCATACCCGGAAACGATAGGCGGCCCCGCCGACTGGAACAGCTCCAAGGTTGGAATCATACTTCATCGGCCGGTTTCCTTTTGTACGAAAATAACTATTTTTAAATAGCACATCCTTCAACAAAAAGACTGTAATCTTATTCCTGATGTAAAATTAAGAGATTTAGAATAGGGAAATCAGTTATTTTATTATGGCGCTTTGATGGGAAAATATCGGATATATCATTAAGTAAAATCGAAGCGGGGGAATGTTATGGAACCTTTCCGAATAATAGACTGCGCACTGCTTCAAAAAATGAGCGGCCTGCCGGCGGCAATCAACCTTAGAGAGATGAGAGAGCGTATTTCCTCATGCAGTCGAAATGTACTGTATCACCATTTTTGTGAAACACCGTTGAAACCTACGTTCGACTATCCGGATTATCGAAACGATTTGGCGATATGGGCCAAGCAGCGGCTCGGGGATGATATCCTTGCGGAGCGCCTCGGCATTATCGACCCGTATTCATTCTCTTCGATAGATGATCTGAGAAAGATGGTTCTTGAAATTTTTGACGAGCGGCTGAATGAAGTGGAGGTAGTCCCGTCTTCAAGTAAAGGATATGAATTCTATTTTATGGAAACCACAATCATCATATTTGATACCGGCAATAAGATAAATCATCCGGATGAACTCTCTGCCTCCATTCGGAATATGACGAACAGCAGTATCTATTTTCATGTGCTGGACGCGAAGAGACGCTCGATCAAAGGCATTGACGACTTTTCAACCTGGCTCCAAACATCGGAGGGCAACTGGGATCATTATATTTCGGCAATACAGTCCATTGATGTCATGTTCTTTACCCTGGGCGAGATAAAGAATGAATTGGTGCGATTGCTCGATGCGGCCAGGGGCTCTTTCGTGTCGGAGAAACGCCAATGACTCAGGCATTGGAAGCTTACGAAGGCATTGTAGGGACGCCAGTCATCCGGCAGCTCCGGATGCTCGGTGAAAAGCTGAAAGGAATACAGGTTACCCATGTTAACTCCACCTCAGAAGGAGGCGGTGTCGCCGAAATTCTGTTCTGGATGATACCGCTGATGCGGGAGCTTGGGATTGACGCCCACTGGAAGGTAATCCGCGGATCGGATGATTTCTTTCCAGTGACCAAGTCGATACACAATGGATTGCAGGGCACCCACACGTTCATATCCCATAAAGACTGGGAGACCTATGAAAAGGTCAATGCCGAGAACTTTCAAGACTTAAAGGACATCCTGCAGGAATCAGACGTTGTCATTATTCATGATCCTCAGCCCGCATTCCTTTTAAAGTTATGCGAAAAACGCCGGGGAAAGTGGATCTGGCGGGCGCATATCGACATTAGCAGACCATCACGCCGGATTTGGGTCCAATTTCGATCGTACGTGGAAGGATATGATTCAAGCATCTTTTCCATGTTCCAGTTTGCCCAGCCCTTGCCGCACCCCCAATACATCATCACCCCGAGCATTGACCCTTTGAGCCCGAAGAATATTGATTTAAATGAAAGCGAGTTGGAATCCGTCCGTCAGCAATTTAAACTGGATTCGGGCCGCCCGTTGCTGGTTCAGATATCCCGCTACGACCGGTTCAAAGATCCCGTCGGAGTGATCGAGGCATACCGAATGGTCCGCAAGATATTGCCCGTTCAGCTCGTTTTGGCAGGTGGGGGCGCCGCCGATGATCCGGAGGGGAAGAGGGTTTTTGACGAAGTTATGCATGCGGCTAATAACGATCCGGATATCCATGTCCTACTGCTGCCTTCTGATGCCCACAAGACAATCAATGCCCTACAAAGACTTGCCGATATTATCATCCAGAAGTCGATCAAGGAGGGTTTTGGCCTAACGGTAACTGAAGGCCTTTGGAAAGGGAAGCCGGTCATCGGAGGAGATGTCGGCGGCATCCAGCTTCAGGTGATCAACCACCACACAGGTTTTCTCATCAACACTCCGGAAGGGGCAGCGCATCGAATCCGATTCCTGCTTCATCACCGGAATATCATGCAGCAGATGGGAAATACAGCACGCGAATTTGTACGGGGAAATTTCCTGCTTACCCGCAATATCAGAGAATACCTTACGCTTATCCTTTCTTTGTACCGTGGAGAAACAAAGGGCAGAATAGAGGTGTAACGCCATGCGTAATTCATCCTGTTCAAAGAACTGACCCTTTCCTGAGCCTGAAATAATCCGGAACTTTAGCCGAACTAAGGCATTTTGACCATGAAAATCCAGTTTCAGCGGATGGAATAAAATGGTCATAAGTATTATATTTTTTTTGATTGTCTAAGAAAGGGGGAATTAAAAATGAAGCAAAAAACAATTGTCAAGGTTATTCTATTCAGCTTTTTGACCGCGATTTTCGGGACTCTGCCAATCAATACATCTTACGCTCTGACGGCCAAGGAGATCGATGTCAGCGTCGATGTTGCCCTTGATCTGTTTGTCAAGGAAGTGAAGGGCGCGAAGGAATTTCTCAGTGCCGCCAAAGGTGTTCTCGTCATACCGAACGTCATGCAGGCGGGTTTAATCGTCGGCGGCGAGTATGGTGAGGGGGCGCTGAGAATCGGGGGAAAGACAGTTGATTACTACAATATCGCAGCCGGCTCCTTTGGTTATCAGATCGGAGCCCAGCAAAAGGATATTATCTTGGTCTTCATGAATGAAGCCGCCCTGACTAAATTCCGCACCAGCGAGGGCTGGCAGGCAGGTGTCGATGGAACAGTCGCCGCGATCGATAAGGGTGTTGAAGGGTCCATAGATACGACAAAAATCAAAGATCCGATTGTCGGATTTGTCTTCGGTCAGAAAGGTCTGATGGCCGGTGCAACCATTGAGGGTTCGAAATTCACGAAGCTGAAAAAATAGAAAAGGGAGGAGGAAGAAATGAAGAAAATCATCACATTCGGAATGGCATTAGTTATGCTGCTGTTATCTCTTAGCGGTTGTTTTGTGGCCGTTGAAGACCGTGACAGGGAAAGACATGACAGGGGCGAAAGACACGAGAGGGGCGAAGGTCACGACAGAGGTGACTGGCACGAAGAAAGACATTAAGAATAAAGGACAGGAAGGGGGTACAGAGGAATACATGTTGCCTTGAATTCTATTCTAAGAGGGCAACTGCATTTTATGAATTTTGGAGGTGTCAGCTATGAAGAAATATATAGTAAAAGCAATAAGCGTAGGTGTACTTCTGATGATCATCTTTGCTCCGGCCGCAGCTAATGCCAGAGTCGATGTTATAGTAAATGTTCCGTTGCCGCCCCTGGTGATCCCGGCACCGCCTGGTTTGGTCGTCATTCCCGGTACTGGTGTATATTATCCGCCTGATGTGGATGTAGATATCTTCTTTTATCACGGGTACTGGTACCGCCCCTACAATGGATACTGGTATAGATCCCGAGGTTATAATGGCCCATGGGCAACAATTGAAGTCGGGAGAGTGCCTCGTCCTGTAATCGGGATTCACCCCGGATTTCGCGGTGGTCCGATGTATGAGCGTGTACCTCATGGGCGAGTGATGAAGAATTGGCGAAGATGGGAGCGCGACCGGTACTGGGAAAGACGCGGACCTGAGCGAAGAGGACCTGAGGGAAGAGGACATGAGGGAAAAGGACACGAGCGCTAATAAACAGAAAATAGTACAGGATTATAGATAAACCTTCTTGTAACAGAAGCATATCCTTATGCTATTCCGGCTTAACCTCCTGACTCCTTAGACCTTATTGCGCCTTCACCTTGTTTTGCAGGGTCACAAGCAGCTGTTTGGGTGTATCATGTGCCAGAATATCATTAAACTGGCTACGATAGTTCTGAACTAAACTCACATTTTCTATGACAACATCATACACCTTCCATGTGCCGCCGCTCTGAATGACCCTGTAGTCGATCGGAATCTCTTTTGAGGATGTGACGATTTTTGTCTGCACCTCTGCGAGGTTTGCAGATGTCTTGTTCTCTTTGCCGTAAACGACCTTCTCGTTAGTGTATGCGAGAATTTTGTCTATGTAAGCTTGTTCCAGAACCTGCTGATAGAGTTTTACAAACTCCTGGCGCTCAGCGGCATTTAGTTTGTTCCAATGCAGCCCCAAAGTCCGCTTGGAAAGTTCAATCTCGTCGAACATGACTTTATAAATTGCCCGGAGCTTTTCTTTCTTGGCCTCTCTGGCTGAGGGGGCCTTGAGCTTGGGGTCACGCAGAACGTCAAGGACCTTGTTGACGTTCGCCTGCACAGCATCGAGGGGTGTACCTGCAGACATTGCCATTAAGGGCAATGCGAATATTACAACCATCAAAACTATAAAATATTTTTTCATTGGTCACTCCTACCGCTCTTACTCTTGTTTTATTAAACATTTACGGCGCTGTGGGTCAGCATAATAGGTTAGGTTTTAGGTAAATTCCCCGATTCTCATGATTGATTCTTCTTTCTCCAATTGCCAGTCTTTTCATCTTTCTCGTACTGCTCTTTGACAACCGCCCAAGCAATGCGATGCGCCCGAACAGCAGCCCAAGTAACGCGATGCGGCCATTCTTCCTCATGGTTGTATTGTTCCCATATGCTATTGAACGAAGCGCGATAGATCTCCTGGGCATTCTCGGGTAGGTGAGCGCGCACATTTACGGGTAAATCGATTAATTTTTCATATGGCATCTTTTCCTCCTCGCGATGCAGCTATCCGCACCGCCTCCAAAAAATGATGTGTCAATATCAGTCAGTGTCGATTAAGTGATATCACATCAGACACCTTACTGTATTTTTTGCAGACATTAACGGCAAATGCAATCAGGTTAAACCTGATTCTTCATTTCGAAATGCCTCAATTGCATCTCTATATTTCCTTTGACATTGATTGTCTTTTTGACTACCGTTTCTGATATAGAATTTCCCTCTTATTAATTAGTGTTATCTAAAATCACCTGTTGTTAAAGCATACCGAGGGATTCGCTGCTATAAACGTAATCAAAAAGAGGTGGGCTTATGCGTTTTAAAATAAGCATTTTTCTTTTCATCATAAGTTTGTTTGTCTTATCATGCGGCACTAGCTCTAATCTAAAGAGCATTACATCAGGCGATGTCAATTTGTTTCTAAAAGGTACACCGAAAGCAGAAGACCATCCTAATGCGGGAGCTGATTTTTTACTTTCTTACATGTACGTGGAATATTTTGCCGATGGCACCAGCGTGTTCAGGCAATTACACCGCTACAAGATTTTCAGTGAACGAGGGCATCGTTATGCTTCCGTATTCATCCCGTATCGGGAAGGGTACCAGCAGGCAAAGATACTTTTTGCCAATACCATAAAGCCCGATGGGCGGGTTGTTCCTCTGAATATGAAAGACGTGCATGATTCTTCCGAATATGCCGCTTTTGATTTCTATACAGACATAAAACAAAAAAGTTTTACCATGCCAGCAGTGGAAAATGGCTGTGTGGTTGAATACGCTTATGAAGTAAGAAACCTGAAGCCATTGCTGACCTTCGATTATTACGAAATATTCCTCTGCCAAAATGAACTGCCCATGGAAGAAGATATCCTGGAGGTAGTCCTGCCTGCAAAGATGGAGTTAAAGTTTAAAAAATTTAAAACATCACTCGAACCGGTAATAACCATGCATAGCGATAAAAGAAAATATGTTATTACCAATATCAGGCAAAAGGAAATAATCCCCGAACCGCGGATGCCCGTTTTGCTGGATAAAGAGACGTTTTCCCAGATTTATCTTTGGACCCTGGGCAGTTGGGGGGATATTTCCCGCTGGTACATATCGCTGGTAAAAGAACAGATGCAATCTGACAGTGAGTTGGAAGCATTCACGAGGCAGTTGATTAAAGATAAAAAAACCGATGAAGAAAAAATCAAGGCAATTTTTAATTTTGTTTCACAGAAGGTCAGATATGTGGCGGTCTTGCTCGGCCCATACACGCACAAGCCCCATCCCGCGAGCGAAATTTTTAAAAAAAGATATGGCGATTGTAAAGACAAGACGACGCTCCTGCTTACAATGCTTAAAATTGCCGGCATTGAAGGGCTGCCGGTATTAGTCCCGACCCGGAGCGAGTCTTTTGATGAAGCAGTGCCGTCTTTGCAGGTTTTTAATCATGTAATCGCCGCGGTTCGTTCAGGCAATAAGTACTATTGGCTTGATGGGACAAATGAGGTTGCCGCATTCGATTCGGTACCTTTCACCCGTCCGACTATCGTTTTTGTCATTAATTTCGATGGTACTTACAGCTTTGTGAAAACACCGCCGATGGACGACAACAAAGATTTCAGCAGTCTCAAATTGGAAAGCAATATCAATCGGGACGGTAACGCTGATGTTAATGTCACATATTACTTTTCGGGAAAAGCCGCCGAATGGGCCAGATATTTTTATAAATATCTTTCTCCGAAACAGAGAAAAAATAATTTCGAAAGGCGGGGTGTAGAAGTCAAAGAACTCAACTTCAGCAGTTTTACAGACACGGATAAGCCGTTTGAAATCAGCCTTAAGGGGATCTACAAAAATATGGCTCAGAAGATGGATGAAAATACAATGGTACTGACAAACACCGTTCGTTTGGATTCATACCGCGACATTACATCGGCTAAAGAGCGTAGATATCCGATCAGCTTCATGACCTCCTTCAACAGTAAGGAAAAGTACACTTATACATTCCCAGCCGGTTTTAAAATAAAAAATATGCCGAAATCGTTTGCTTCAGTCAAGTCGTTTACCAAGAGGACTGAAAAATATGGCTTCCACGATTCAACTTTCGAAATTTCTATTGAAAAGAAGGAATTTGAACACAAAATTAAACTGGGAAATCTTAACGATTTTAAGAAATATGCTGCCGAGGTACAGGATCACGAGGCGTCTGTAAGAAACATTTTCTTCGATAAGAAATAAAGAAGTTTATATGATGTTTGATAAACCTGTTTTTTGTAAAGCAGAATATAATTTGAAATGTGATATAATTAGCTAACAGCGATTAAGTTTGAGTTTGGATTGGAGGAAGTAAATGGGCAAGGTTCTCGCATTTCGGCGTCCCGAAGAGAGATGCGCAAACTGTTGGTTTTATGCCGCTCACAGCAATAATTACAAAGCGCAGACTACCTCTTTGACCGGATATTGCAGGCATCCTGATCGTACGAAGGTTGCGTTTCAGGATAATCCTGTGATTGAAAGACTGGGCTTGCACTGCGATCCCGAACAATGGTGTCCTAAATATGTTAATGTTGATTCACCGGCGATGAAAAAATTGCAGTTTGTATCAGGCATAAAGTTCGTATTGCTGTGTATGCAGCGCCTGAAGAGTTATGCTGCCGGAATAGAGAAGGACGAAGAATATGGAGAATTAGTGAATCAATTTTACCATGAAAACAGGAAACTCATGACAATCAATCAATATAAGGCTACGAAAAGGGATGCAAAATATTTTGCCGCTTTAATTGAGGAAACCATCGGATATTATAAACAAGAGAGTAAGAACCGGAAGTAATTAAATACATCAGTCAATACCTTGCCTGCCATAAAACTGCTTTTCCCCTCCGCTAAAAATCAAAAGTTCACGCATAGTTAAAAAAGTTCCAATTAGAAATCCGCAATTATCAGAAATAAAAACATACGGATGGTGAAAATTCCCAGTTTTTACTTGAGTAAGGAGAGAAATAAGCCGGCGAGGCAGAGATCATTTTCATTAAATCTTATGTAATAGTCGATAATGACACATGATTTTACATTAGTTCACGATTTACACTCGTTTGGTATATTGATTGCTATATGTACAGTAAAATTTCTTCATACCTGAGTCTATTATTACGATAAAAATATAAGGGGTGAATATATGTGCTTAATGTGCGAGTTTAGAAAGTTAGTAGATTCTGTTTTGAAGCTCTTCAAAGTTCAGGTGCCAAAAAGGAAAAGGGCATTATGTTACGTGCCCATCTCAAGGAGAGAGGCCAGAAAGGCGTAATAGCTGATCGGGCTGGTGACCCGTTACCGCAGTCTTGGCTGACGGTTAAACAGCATAATTAACTTAATCATCACGTTGCTTGATGATAAAAAAGGGGCAAGAGTAAAATCTTACCCCTTTTTATTTAATGATTATTCAGATTATAACCTGAATCGAGGCATCAGCTTATTTACAGGTTTTTTTCAAACACCCTCCACATATCGTCATCATCGAATATCTTCTCCGATTCGTCCGCGTGCATTGCATCCCGCTCGAAATCCCTGTATAGACCGCTTTCCGCTCTAAACTCCTCGTAGATATCATGCTGAACCATGGCGCTCATAATTTCATTGGTGCCGGTCCAGATCTGAGCAAGCCGGGTATCCCGCAGGGCGCGCTCAATCGGATAGACATCGGTATAACCGATGCCGCCCGTGATCTGCATTGCCTTGTTCACAGCGTCCCATGCTGACTCCGTGACGAACTTCTTAGTCTCCGACACGATGCGTCTGACACTGGGGGCCGCTTCGTCGGCCGCGCGTGCGGCCTGGTAGATCATAGCGCGGCTGGCATCTATGAGCATCTGCGCCTCTGCTATCTGGAAATTCACTGCCTGGAATTTTCTGATCGGCCTTCCAAATGCCTTGCGCTTATCAGCATATCTCATAGCCACATCCAGGCAGGACTTCATGCCGCCGGTCATCGGGGCGGCGCTGCATAAACGCTCCGGTATCATCATTGTGTTGAAAACCAGCGCGCCGCCATGGAGGGGCCCGATCAGATTTGATTTGGGCACCTTCACATCCCGGAAGACCACACGGCCTGTACCTCCCCCGCGGGTTCCCATCAGGCCGTAGAGGTATTTCACTTCGACACCAGGGCTCC
Organism: Syntrophales bacterium; assembly: GCA_035542475.1. Classification (GTDB taxonomy): domain Bacteria; phylum Desulfobacterota; class Syntrophia; order Syntrophales; family UBA2185; genus DATKLL01. Next base: position 8,300 of record DATKLL010000149.1, on the reverse strand, counting down.
GGTCTATGATCATCGTGCTGATCCGTTGATAGGGCGAGGCATTGGGGTCCGGATTTGTCCGGACATAGACCAGAAAGAAATCAGCGCCCTCTGCTCCGACTATAAAACGCTTGGTTCCTCGTACCAGGAAGTGGTCGCCCTTGTCTTCCGCGCGGCTGGACGCGCCAAAGAAGTCGGAACCTCCTCTAGGCTCTGTAAGCGCCTCAGCGGAGACCAGCTTCCCCTCCAGCATGGGCTTCAGGTATTTTATCTTTTGCTCCGCGGTGCCGAACTTATTGATCGCTTCTCCCACGATGGACGGCATGACATAGGCGCAGCCCGCGGCAGTTCCCAGACAGCCGATCTCTTCCATCGCCGCGCACTCGGCAGCCCAGCTCATCTCCTGTCCTCCATACTCGCGCGGGAAACGCAGCCCTAATAGCTTGTGTCCCGCGTACTTTTCATACAGCTCTCGCGGGAATCTTATCTCATCACGATCCATCCGCTTGAGGTACTCCGGGTCCACCTCGTTTTTGGCAAAAACACGCACCTTGTCCCGAATCGCTCGGGCCTCATCGTTCAGCATGAAGTCATACATTGTTCCCTCCTCTTCGGTCTTTTCCTTTCATGTTACGCAGCCCCTGATACGGGCATACATGTTTCGATGAATAACTCGTTCTTCACGAAATCAAGTATAGGTAACGCTTTTTGAATGTCAAGGAGAAAGGGTATATGTGATTTTGTATACTCTTTGTCTAATACATTCATTAGTCTTTTTTAAGATTTATCGAAGGTAAAATTCAGATATTTTCGGATAGTATATCCTCTCGCATCGAGTATTAATATTTTATGATATTTTTCAAAGATAGAAGGTCCTCCGCGGGTGATTGTGGGAAACCGTTGTACCTCAGATAGAGAAGATCGTTAAGCATAGGGAGGTAATTATGAACATTGATAGACGAGAGTTTTTAAAATTGACAGGGATCGGCAGTGTTGTCTTTGTTACCGGTCTTGGAAGCCTGGGGCATGTGAAGGACGCATCTGCAGCAAAGTATGATGATTTCTTTTTCGTCCAATTATCGGATTCACACTGGGGATTCACAGGCCCGGCAGTAAACCCTGATTCTGCCGGCACTCTCAAGAAGACTGTGGCAGCGGTAAACGACCTCAAGAATCAGCCGGACTTTATCATGTTCACCGGCGACTTGACACATGTCACCGATGATGAGGCGGTGCGAAGGAAACGCCTGTCCGAATTCCGTGATATCATCAGTCAATTGAAAGTAAAAAACATCAGATTCATGCCTGGCGAGCATGATGCCGGACTGGATGAAGGCAAGGCATTCCAGGAGTTCTTCGGAAAAACCCACTATTCTTTCGACTATAAGGGAGTCCACTTCATCGTTCTGGACAACGTTTCCGACCCGACTTCAAGTATTGGCGAGACCCAATTGCGATGGCTGGGCGAGGATTTGAAGCAACTTAACAAAGACGCCAGAATAGTAGTTTTCACTCACCGGCCATTGTTTGACCTATACCCGGACTGGGACTGGTATACAAGGGATGGGATCAAAGCTATAGAGATGCTCATGCCTTATCCGAATGTGACGGTCTTCTACGGCCATATCCATCAGGAGCATCATTATAAAACCGGGCACATTGCTCATCATGCGGCGAAGGGACTTATGTTTCCCCTGCCTGCCCCCGGTTCCGTTCCCAAGAAGCAGCCGATTAAATGGGATACCGCAATGCCATACAAGGGTTTAGGTTTCCGCGGGGTAAATGCGGAGGTCAAAAAAGTTAAATATGACGTTACCGAATTCAGCGTTAAAGGAGAAAAGCTATGAAACCTGCAAAATCAATTACTCCGATTTTTATTTTCTCGATACTCTTGTTGATAATAGTTCTTTCTTTCACATGTAATTACGCAACGGCAGATGAAAAAGAACAGGTGATACAAATAACGGCAAAGAGGTTTGAATACTCGCCCAATAATATAACGTTGAAGAAGGGTGTCCCTGTCGTCCTGGAGTTCACTTCATTGGATAGATTGCATGGGTTCTATTGCCCGGGCCTGGGGATTCGTTCTGATATTTTCCCAGACAAGAAAACCAGATTGCGTTTTACACCGGACAAAGCGGGGACTTTTCCTTTTCACTGCGATAATTTTTGTGGAAGCGGCCACGAAGGAATGACGGGGACTATTACTGTCACAGAATAGCCCCTTTGATTGCTCGCGCAGTTCCCATATACTTGCCATCTCAAATTCCGGTCGAAGTCAAACGGTAGATGGCATCACTTGTCCTAAGGGGAATGTAACTGGGGCAACGATGAGCAGCTTCAGGGCTTATAGTACATAAGCTGGCGGGCGTAAGGAGCAACAAAATTGATAAGACTATCCATTTCCTTGTCAGTTAGCGGAGAGAATGACCGGGCGCAACTCACATTCTCTTCAAGCTGTTCAATAGTATCGCAGCCGATGATCGCTGTTGTCACGGGATGGGAAAGGGCGAAACGGTAAAAAGGCTCAGCTGAATCGACCCCTGGAAATCGTGAAACCAATCCCCTGAAATAGACCTTCATGGAAATGATTCCCATCCCCTTTTGCAGGGCATAAGGCAAGAGGTCTGTTATGAAACTGCGGTAGTGCGGTTCCGCGGGATTGACCGGCATAAGCACCGTATCAAAATCGGCAAGTTCGATGCAGCGCCGGAGTATCGACGGATTTTCATGACCGGTTACACCGATGAAACGTACAAGGCCTTTTTCCTTCGCCTCTCTGAATGCTTCAAGCGCACCGTCTGGCCCGCAGACCTCTTCAATGTCTTCTTTGGTTCTCATATCATGCATCTGCCAGAGGTCGAGATGATCAATTTTTATGGTTTTGAGGGTATCGTGCAGATGCTCCAGAGCGCCTTTCTTGTCTCGGGCGTGGGATTTGCCGGCAAGGAAGATATCCTTTCTCCGTTCTCCCAGTGCCTTTCCATGGTATGATTCGCATCCCGCATATGCTTTGGCCGAGTCGTAGTAATTGATTCCGAGATCTATGGCCCGGTTGATCAGTTCGTAAGCTTCACGCTCGTGACCGTATGTCCGTAAAACGCCTTCGCCGCCAAGGCCAAGTATTGTTACATCCACATCGGTTTTGCCGAGTCTTCGCTTTTGGATCATATTGGTGTAGAGTTGTACTGATAGAATTTACTTTTTATTGAAAGCATAAGAAAAAGTTACTTGTGCGTCAAGAAAGATTTGGAAATCCCAATCTGTAATTTCTGCTCTTCGCAAATAATTCGTAGGCAAAAGTTAATATGTAATTAATTAATTAATTATAAATGGATATTATCTTCTATTGTGATTATAGCTCCTATAAACAGAATAAATTTGGAATACAGGTATTGCCCTAGTGTGGGCGGAATGCAAACCGGACCAGGGTGCGTGTTTCTATTTCACACTTAAAAGTGTAAATCAAAACGAGTAATAGCATCTTCTTCATTCACGTAGCATGAGAACCTGCGCAAGCCGGATAATCTATTTTCAGATTTTCTGCTATGCTTTATTATTTATTGAATTTGTCTCAATTATTGGCGTAATAATGTCGATAATATTAATAAAAGTCGCTACAATAAATAAAATCAAAATGTAATTTAAAGGGCATGTTTGGTCGAATATTAGTATCGAGTTTAATTGGGTTGATATTTTTAGTGAGCTGCGGAGCAGCGTTAGATCACACTGCGGCAGATAATGTTAAAACAAAACCGGCGAAGCAGTTATTGAAGTCAGCTCAACTTATCATCAAGTTTCGTGATCACACTCTTGACCCGTCACGAAATGATTTTGTCCAAGGGCTTTCACGCGATGCAAAAGCCACATTGGTCTATGTTCGTCCGATGTCGGGAGGAGCGCATGTATTTCGCGTAGAGAATATTTCCGATGCAGCGCAAATAGCAGAAGTGATTAAGCGTCTGTCAGGCAGACAGGATGTCCTGTATGTGGAGCAGGATACCATTATGTACCGCCAACAGGAGAAGTGACAACGTAAAATCGAAGGAGGGGGCTCAATATTAAAAGGAAACTGATGTGGCTCTGCGGGGTTCTCGGTGTAGTAATGTTAATGAGCCCCGGATTAATTCAGCCTTCTCTAACTCTGGCCGGCGGCGGGAAAGACAATGTCCGATTACAGACATCATTGCAATATGACTATACAGATCAGTTAATAGTTAAGTACCGAGGCACATCTTCAGCCCTGGCGGAGGTATTGAGCGCTGCAAAAGTAAACGCACTGAGTGCATCGGCTGGAGTTCGGCTTACCCATTTCCGAGCCATGTCCGGAAATGTCCACGTGTTCAAATTTCCGCACAGGATGACTTTGGCTGAGGCGACCGCCGCTGCTCAGAGACTGAATACAGATCCCAGTGTGGAATATGCCGAGCCCGACCGGCGCATGTTTCCGATGCTGGTTCCAAATGACCCGTTGTATGTCAACCAATGGCACTATAAATCACCCAATGCGCCGGATAACGAATTGGGTGGCGCAAACCTCCCCGGCGCATGGGACATCACTACCGGTTCCAGCAGCGTTGTGGTCGCGGTAATTGATACAGGTATCCTGCCGAATCATGCGGATATTTCCGGTCGCCTTGTTCAAGGGTATGACTTTATCCACGATTCATTAATAGCAAATGACGGCGATGGACGAGACGGCGATCCGTCTGATCCGGGAGATTGGATTACTGCTGCGGAAAGTGCCGCCGGCTATTTTGCCGGTTGTCCCGTTACTAATAGTTCCTGGCATGGTACCCATGTTGCTGGAACCATCGGTGCAGCTACGAATAACGGCATTGGTGTTGCCGGCATCAACTGGGTATCAAAGATCCTGCCTGTTCGAGTGCTTGGCAAGTGCGGCGGTTATATGTCCGATATCGTAGACGGAATGAGTTGGGCCGCAGGGTTGTCCGTTCCGGGCGCCCCGGCCAACGCTAATCCGGCTAAAGTCCTGAACCTGAGTTTGGGCGGATCAGGAGCCTGTTCTACGACTATGCAAAATGCCATCGACAGCATTATTGCTGCCAACGCAATAGTTGTGGCAGCAGCGGGAAATTCAAATATCGACGCCTCAAATTTTAGCCCGGCGAACTGCAATGGCGTGATCAGCGTTGCGGCTGTTAATCGTGCCGGCGGTCGGGCATATTACAGCAACTATGGGACGGTTGTGAAGATCGCGGCGCCCGGAGGAGCGCAGTCTTTTGCAGGTGATCCGAATGGCGTTTTGTCAACGTTAAATAGCGGTACAACTGCACCGGTTGCAAGTCCGGGAGGCGACATTTATCAGTATTACCAGGGCACCAGTATGGCGGCACCGCACGTGACGGGTATCGTGTCTTTAATGCTTGCCCAGAATCGCGGGCTTACACCCAACCAGGTATTGTCGGGTATCCAGAGCGCCGCTCGCGCATTTCCAGTCGGAACCGGCTCAGACTGCAACACTTCTATTTGCGGGGCAGGCATTATTAACGCCGCTGCAGCTGTAGCGGCTGTGATTCCAGCGGTGGCTGATCCCGGTGCGGATGTCGGGATCACCATGACTGCTTCGCCGGACCCTGCAACTATCGGTAATAATCTTACCTACACAATTACAATCTCAAATATTGGACCAAGTAATGACGTGGCTACAGGTTTAGCCGTGACGGATACACTGCCGGGGAGTGTCACCTATGTGTCAGCGACGCCGAGCCAGGGGACGTGCACCGGCACCAGTACGGTAACCTGTGACTTGGGATCCATTATCAAAGGTTCCAATGCATCTGTGGTGTTGATTGTAAAACCGATTAGTATCGGCAATGTAGGTAATACGGCTAGCGTAGCAACGGCGTCAAACGACCCCGTCGCGGGCAATAACAGTGTCTCAGTCAACACAACGGTAAATAATCCAGTACCTGACATCAGCAGTCTGAGCCCCGCCAGCGCGGCTCCGGGCGGGGTGGCATTCACATTGACTGTTAACGGCAACAATTTCTTAAGTAATTCAACTGTTCAATGGAAGGGTCTGGCACGTTCGACAACCTTTGTGTCGTCCACACAGTTAACTGCATCGATTTTGGCATCTGATATAGCCACTGCCGGTACTGCCGCTGTTACTGTTGTGAATCCGGCGCCCGGGGGTGGTACGTCCAATGATGCCGCTTTCACGATCAGTGCCGGTGGAGGAGGGGGTGGCGGCGGCGGCGGTGGCAGTAGTAGTAGCGGCGGCGGTGGTGGTGGAGGCTGCTTTATCGCCACTGTGGTATATGGTTCATACCTTGATCCGCATGTGTGCGTGTTGAGAAACTTCAGGGACAGATACCTTTTGACCAATCCTACAGGAACGGCATTGGTTGAATTTTATTACAAGACTTCACCGCCGGTAGCAGCCTTTATCGCGCGGTATGAGATTCTTCGTAATATAATACGCTGGGCTCTGACACCGGTTGTTTTCATAATCGAATATCCGGAAGGCCTCTGGCTGCTGGCCGTATGTGTCGTGATTCTAAGATTGAAGATAAGGAGACCCAGGGAAGGCCGTCGATAAAAATTATAAATAGGCACAATCAGATTAAAAAGGTGATCGGACTACAAGCTCCAACTGATTCTTCTTTATTAGAGGAAGACATGTCAAATTTTCGATGGATAAAAATCAGGTATTATCTTATTTAATATATATTAAGTCTTCCGCTTATAAATCGGAGTTTGAACAGTAATCGCGGAGAGAAATATAATAAAAATAAAAATATCCTGTATTAGGAGGTATGAAATATGTCTGACGACAAATTGCATAAGTCAATAAAAGTGGTGCTCTTTGTAATATTAATATTTACATGGGTGATTACTTCCGGAGCATTATGTGAAGGGGCAATGTATAAGTATATTGATAAAGATGGAACAGTTATTATAACCGATAGTCCGCCGCCCGATTTCAAAATCGAATCAGACGAATTACCGGCGTCGCTTACTGAAGAACAGAAATTACAGGTAGAAAAAGAAAAGCAATCGGAAAAGAAGACAAAACTGAAACGTGCTGACACATATGATCAAGAAAGACAGGCCAGGATTGCAAAGGCCAAAAGCGAATATGATAGGGCTGTAGCTGATGAAGAAACCTACAGGTTTAATATGCAGCAGGCTACCACCATCGCTGATCGGGTTCGATGGCGTGAGTTATTGGATAAACAGCAAAAAGTAATTCAAGAAAAGAGGGAAAAGCTTCGCGAAATCGAAAGCCTGCCATGACAGATGCATAAAAGCATGCAGATAAAAAAAGGAGATGATTATTATGGATAGACTTATCAATCTCTATAATCAGTATTACGATGAGGTAATGATCTGGTTTGGAGGGCTCAGTTATTTGGGGCAAATTACTGCTCTAGCCGTCGGCTTTTTTGCTGTCTGTATGTTCGTTGTTTTTTTTATAATGCGAAAAATGGCAAGGTAATTATACCTAAATGCAAATTGAATTTTTAAAAAGGAAAAAACTACCCTCCCAGAATCCGGTCATATAATCTGAAAGTTTGTTTTTTCAAGTATAAAAAATCTTAAGCCCCTGTGCACGGCTGCATGAGGGGCTTAAGAGGACAACGGATCATGAAAAGATCTCTTATGTTTTACAGAAGAATGATTTCAAAAATCCTTTCGCTTTAACCAGGCTTCCTGATAAAGCCTACCGATACTGGTAAAGAGGGCCAGGAAGAACAACCCGAGCATAAAGTTAGGGGCGGTGCCCAGTACCTCATCCAGCAGGTGTCCCAGATAGAGGAAAAGGAATGAGGCGATCACGATTACGAAGCCCCAGGAACTCAAGATCAGGATCGAGTTGTACATTCTACGGTCTTCGCGGGTCTTTTCTTTCGTCAACATTTCCTTAACCTCCTTTCCCTTAAGTGTAGATCACCATACCGGGTGCGGGGTATGATGGTATTCTTAGCTTACCAGGGTCTTAATGGCGTTGAAAACCGGGGCCGTGAACAGGGCAATGAGAATCGTGTACATGGTGAACACACCCATCAGCTCTCCGGTATACATCTTGGAATACTTTTGTTTCAGAGAGATGATCGTCATCCCGCCGACAATCAGGCATCCAAGCTGGAAATACGGGAATTCGCTTACGCCTGTTACCGTATATTCAGCGAAGCCGAAGGTAGCGGTCACGAGCACCACAAATATCGCCAGGGCTAATGTTTTAATGGTCTTTTTCATGATCTGTTTCCTCCTTTGTACTTAAATTGTTTTGACATATATAAATGAAATATCCATGCCAAGATTGTGAGTTTGGGGGATAAAATTTATAACAT
>DATKLL010000148.1:0-78942 GCA_035542475.1 Syntrophales bacterium | reverse complement strand
ATCAATAATGAGGGAAGGCTTTCATACAATCTCGACTTTTGAAGAATACATCTAATGCACATGACCTGAAATATGAAGGGCCTACTGAGTTGCGCTATTAGATTGCCCCCCAATTCGGCTAACAGTGAGTTTCGCCGTTGTACCCGGTTTCTTCCCGTAATTCCAAACTTATATAGGTTACCTCATTTACACTTCACAGGTGTAGCCGATAATCATGGCAGGATTTTTTCAACGGTGTCTGTCAAGGCAAATAAGACAGGATAATTTATTAAAATTAAACCACCCCTACCGTATTTGTGATTGTCTTGCTATGTCTTTATAAGCATGCTAAGGTAAAATACTAGAATTTGCAGAATTGGTTAAATCGGGGTAAACTTCGGAATATATTTAAGATCCCTCCCTCTGGTCGGGACAAGGATTTCTCGTTACACTCGAAATGACAACTTGTTAATCGTACATGATCTATGCTTGATGGATATAACAGAGAGATTAATTACCTGAGGATTTCTATTACGGACAGATGCAATCTCCGCTGTACATATTGCATGCCCAGGGAAGGAATATCTCAGATCGGACATGACGATATCCTGAGGTATGAGGAAATATTGAGGATCGTCCGCGTCGCCGTCAGTATGGGGATCAGCAAGGTTAGAATAACCGGTGGCGAGCCCCTGGTGAGGCGCGGTGTTGTTGATTTTATTTCTTCACTCTCATCCCTGGAAGGTCTGAGCGATATCAGCCTGACGACTAACGGGACACTCTTGGAGGCTTTCGCCGCCAAACTTTTTTACGCGGGCATAAAAAGGATTAACATAAGCCTTGATTCCCTTAACCCGGAGAAATATACCCGCATAACAAGAGGCGGTGACCTGAGCTCAGTACTGGCGGGTATAGCGGAGGTACGCAGAATAGGTTTCGCGCCGATTAAAATCAATACCGTGGCTATAAAAGGATTCAACGACGATGAATTACTGGACTTTGCAAAGCTCAGTATGCTTGATCCTTTCCAGATCAGATTTATCGAATTTATGACCATCGGGCAGGTTGCCCTCGATCCTGACAATCAATACATATCCAACACAGTCATTAGGGAAATCATCGGCAGAAGTTACCCTCTCGAACCTGTCAATGGAAGAAGAAATACCCTCGACGGACCGGCGCAGATATACAGGATTACCGGGAGTGCGGGAGAGATAGGGTTTATAAGCCCCTTGAGTCACAAATTCTGCCATGCATGCAATCGGCTCCGGCTTACGGCAGATGGGCACCTCCGGGTATGCCTGCTTTCAGATGAAGAAGTCGATCTGAAAAAACCGCTGCGGGACGGCTGTAGTGATGCTGACCTGACAGGTCTCATAAAAGGGGCAATAACCCAAAAGCCTTTGCAGCATGATATTTCCTGCGATGAAAGTCATAGAAAGAAGTGTATGACAGATATGTCTTACATTGGCGGATGATGTGAAATGGGGAATGTTTGATGGTCTTCAACAGTGAAGAAATCGCCGGATCTTATGATGACTGGCTCAAATCACCTGTTGGTCGTTATATAGACGGGAGAGAAAAGAGTCTGATCCTCGACCTTATCGCACCCAGGGTAGGTGAAAAAGTTTTGGATGTAGGCTGCGGGACCGGTGAACACCTCCTCCTTTTCATGAAAAAAGGGTGCGATGTCACAGGCATTGATTCGTCATCCTGCATGTTGGATGTTGCAAAAAAGAAGCTGGGAAATGGTGCGGATCTCTATCTGGGAAAAGCTGAAGATTTACCTTTCTCCGATAATGAATTTGACATCGTTACCATGATCAGTTCTCTCGAATTCCTGGATGATCCTCAGAAGGCGATATGTGAAGCCATCAGGGTTTGCCGGGGAAGGATCTTCCTGGGAGGGACAAACAGATTATCCATAGCAGGAACGCGCTGGAAGTATGACCGGCTGGGCTGTCCATCCATATATAAAAGGGCCCGGTTTTTCCATATTGGCCAGTTGACCGGCATGGTCAGGAACCAGCTTCAGGGTGTCCATACCCAGTGGGGAAGCGTCATCTTCCTGCCCCATCGGTGGTATACATTTGCGACCGGCGTTGAGGAGACAATCCCGATAATGAAAAATCCCTTCGGGGCCTTTTTGGGCATGTCGTTCCCCGTGACCTTTACCTACAGGGCGCTTCAGGATGTCATCAAGGAACCGTTTAAGATAGAGCCTCCAAGAAAGCCTGCCCCCGGCATTGTGAGGGAGATAACGAAATGACCAGGGAAGCAATGCTGTATGAAAAAACAGAAGACAGCCAGGTAAGATGTTACCTCTGCGCACACCATTGCAAGATTAAACCCGATAAGCGGGGCATTTGCGGGGTCAGGGAGAACAGAAACGGCACTCTTTACAGCCTGGTTTACGGGAAGATGATCGCGGAGAATGTTGATCCTGTCGAAAAGAAGCCCCTCTTTCATGTATATCCGGGATCGAAGTCATTTTCCATCGCAACGGTAGGCTGTAATTTTCGCTGTATATTCTGTCAGAACCATGAAATCTCCCAGATACCCAGGGAGAACGGGAGAATCATGGGAAGAGATGTTGCGCCCGCTGATGTTGTGGAGAGGGCCCTCAAGACGGGATCAAAAACCATTTCCTATACCTATACGGAACCGACTATATATTTCGAATTTGCTTATGAGATAGCCCGGATTGCCAGTGATAAAGGTCTGAAGAATGTCTTCGTAACAAACGGATTCATGACGGCGGAAGCCCTCGATACGATATCACCATACCTCCACGCGGCAAATGTAGACTTGAAGTCGTTCAGCGATGAATTCTACAGGAGGAGATGCGGGGCGCGTCTCCAGCCGGTTCTTGACAGTCTGAAAAAGATGAAATCGCTGGGAATTTGGGTGGAGATAACCACGCTTTTGATTCCCACCTTAAATGACAATGATGATGAGCTCCGTCAGATCGCTGGATTCATTTATTCTCTGGGTGCAGAAACACCATGGCATGTAAGCCGTTTCCATCCCCAGTACGAACTGACTGATTTACCGCCTACGCCCGTAGCGACAATCCACAAGGCTGTTGAAATAGGAAAGGCGAAAGGTTTGAAATATATATACAGCGGCAATGTACCGGGAGATGAAGGTGAAGATACCAGGTGCTCGAACTGCGGGGAGCATCTCATAGACCGTTACGGCTTTTATATCGAACGTCTTAATCTGAAAGGCACAAGCTGTCCCCGTTGCAATACACCCCTTGATGGATTATTCTGATACATTGTGTCTAACGCCTCTTTACATTAATCCTGAGGCCCGTCATTCCCGAGAAAATAATATATAAGTGTCATTCCGGACTTGATCCGGAATCTATATCTTTAAAAAATTCTGGATTCCCTTGAACCATGTTACCCTGAATTTGATATTTTTATGTGCAAGGGAAAGCCGTTTGTAGAATCTAAGGCCATGGACGCGTTGTATGAAAAAAAGCTTTATCAAATAATGGAAAATTGATCATTACTGTTCCGAATGCCTATTTTCGTATCTCATTAATGATTTTACAATGGTGTCATTTCGAGTGAAACGAGAAATCTTGTACCGACTGACAGTAGAGATCTAAGATATCTCCCTTCGATCGATATGACAATAATTTATGGGAAACGACACTAACATCTTTGAGGAAAAATCTTCATGGTTTATGAACTGAGTCCCTAATTCAGCAGGATCACTCCCAATCAATGTCTTTGTCGTCATACGATTGAGACAGGACTTCACGGGCCTTATCCAGTAGGCTTTCAGGAACCATAATCTTGACTTCGCCAAGGCCGTTAATCGTTATTGCGTAAATGGCTCCGACGGCTTCATATTTCAATTTGGTGGGGATGCCTTCCGTTTCCAGTCTTCCGGAAACTATTTTTGCGTTTGTTATGCCTGATGCCTTGCAGGCTACCCCCCATTTTTCCTCATCAATCATCGTTTATTACCTGCTCGTAAGAAATCTCTCTATCCGAACGAATACTTTATAAATCCCCCTTTTCAAGGGGGGATACAGGGGGATGTTTATACCATGTTTGTTAACATTTAATACAGTGATAATCCGGGAAAGATGATCAATACAATATATTGGGGGTCAAAAAAAATTGAATACATTTAGTTGTATTTTTTCTTTACAAGACATATTTATTTTGTTAGAATTCACAAAATTTTATGGGCGTGGTCTTTTTTTGCACTAAATCTGCAGAAAAGATTTTAATTTACACCGGACTGTAAGAAAATGAGACTGAAGAGACTGGAAGTAACCGGATTTAAATCTTTCCGGGACAAAATTGCCATCGATTTTTCTAAAGGCATATCCGCGGTTGTTGGTCCTAACGGATGCGGGAAGAGCAACATCGTTGATGCGATCCGCTGGGTAATGGGCGAACAGAGGGTTAAATCATTGCGCGGAAAAAAGATGGACGATGTCATCTTTCACGGCGCTGAAAATGCTGCCCCCATCGGCATGACGGAAGTATCGATGATCCTGGACTGCAACGGTCGTAAATTCCCCGGGGCGTATGAAGAATGCAGCGAAGTTATGATTTCGAGGAGACTCTTCCGGGAAGGCGAAAGCGAATACGCCATAAACAAGATTCCCTGCAGGCTGATCGATGTCAGGGACTTTTTTATGAGTACGGGAACCGGGGTCAGAACTTATTCTCTCGTGGAACAGAACAGTGTCGCCAATCTTGTAGAGGCAAAGCCCGAAGACAGAAGGCAGTTCATTGAAGACGCCGCGGGAATATCGAAATATAAAGTTAGAAAAGAATCGGCTTCCAGGAAGATGGAGGCAACGAGGCTGAACATAGTTCGCTTGAATGATATAATCAGAGAGGTAAAATCTCAACTTAATGCGGTATCCAGGCAGGCCAAGAGAGCGGAGCAATACAAGACCTTAAAGAAGGAAATCAAAGAGACAGAGTTGACGCTGGCGCTTCAGACGTACACAGATATATCCGGACAAAAGGAAGCACTGGGGAAAACGCGTGACGAGCTTGCTAAGAGAGATCTGGAAGTAAGGACGAAACTGAATGAGCTTGAAGCTTCAATCGAAGGGATAAAAGCGGAAGTCCTTGAAAATGAAACATCCGTTTCGGAATACCAGGAAAAACTCTACGACATCAGAAACTCGATCAACATCAAGGAACAGGGGGTAGAACATCTTAAGGATAAAATAAAAGATATAGCTTCACAAAAATCGAAAAATTCTTCGGAAATAGAATCACTCCGTTTGCGGCAGGAAAGCTTGAGTAAAGAGGTGGATGCCCTTAACATGTTGACGAGCAAATCCGGTGAGGAGATTCAGAGTGTCAGAAATAGTGTCCTTCAAAACCAGTCGGCTCTTGAAGAACACAAGGCAGCGGCCAGATCCGTCCAAACAGAACTTGAAGGAAAGAAGGCGGGGTTTATCGAGATTGTTACGGAGAAGGCAAGATTAAAAAATACGCTGACCGGTTTCACAAAGGGAATTGAGGATATCAGGAAAAGAAAAGAGAGGGACATCCGGGAAATAAATGAAAACAAGGAAAGCCTTGCCGCTGCCCGCGAAAATCTCGATGACTTGATGTCGGGGCTGAAAGCGGATGAAGAGACACTGAGTGATCTGGGGAGTAAAGCAAATACTGCTTCCCATGAGCTGGAAAAAGTAAAAAATGACCTGCAGGTGATTGAAGAGGATATCTCGGGGAAAAAGGAAAAGACGGGGAAAAAATCGTCGCGGCTTACATCATTGCGAGAGTTACAGGAAAACTATGCCTGGTGTAGTGAAGGCACAAAGTCAATTATGAAAGCAGGGAAGGTCGGTAATTTCGATTTGCCGCCCGGTGAGACCTTCCTCGGGCTGGTTGCGGATGTTATCGATGTCCCCAAGGATTACGAAACGGCTGTTGAGTCTGTCCTGGGCGAGAAGCTCCAGTATATAGTAGTCAAGAGCCAGAAAGACGGCGTAAAGGCAATCGACTATCTGAAGAGTTCTTCGTCCGGAAGGGGGAGCTTTGTCCCGCTTGAAGTCAGAAATAATGCCTCGAACTCTGAGGCAGAGCATCTCAGGGGGGCGGTCAGGCTTATTGACATGGTTAATGTCCATCAGGGCTTTGAAAAAATAGCCGACTATCTTTTGGGGGATGTACTGTTAATACCGAACCTATCAAGTGGTATCTCTCTATGGGAGCGAAACGGTTTCAGGGGCACGTTCGTTACATCGGAAGGTGACGTTATTAATCCGCATGGAGTGTTAACGGGCGGAAGCAGGACAAACGGTGAAAAGAGTCTCCTCCGTATTAAGCGGGAGATCGCCGAACTCGACGAAGAAGTTGACCGGTTAAATACGCTGCTTGAAGAGGAAACTGAAAGGAAAAAAGAAGCAGCATCACGTATACTGCAATGGGAAGAAGAATTACTTCAGCTAAAATCAGAGATCCGCGATCTTGAGCTACGGGTCAACAGCAAGCGGAAAGATGTCGAAAGATATGAATCTGAAATAAAGGGGATCGAGCAGAGAATAAAAATCATCGATTTCAGTTGTGAGAGTCTTCAGTCTGAGGAAGATAACGCTTTGGAAGAGATCAAGATGATAAAGGAAGGAATCGCTTCCTCTGATGCTGAAGAAGAAAAAATCAACCATGCCATATCTTCTCTCCAAGAAAAATGGGATGCACTGAAGGTGAAGGCAGAAGAACATGAAGAATGTCTTACCAGGGAAAAGGTTCATCTGGCCTCCCTTGAAGAAAAGAGAAATGCCGATCTTAAGGCTATAGACAGACTGGAAGCCGACAGGACGGATACGATCCGTGAAATCGATGTCAGGATCGGCGAACTGAAGAATAGTGAACACGAAGTTGAGGATATAACCAGTCAAATTTCGGCTGAACAGGATCTCCTGGAAAGCCTGTCCTCGGATCATGAAGCCATGGAAGAGACTCTCTCAGAGGTTAAGAGATTGCAGCAGGAAAGGGAGGCTTTATTGAGAAACCGTGAGACGGATCTCCGGGAGGTTAAAAAAACCCTCGACGAAGTAGTCAAGGAATCCGGTGAACTGGAGATGACATATCGCGAGTACTCTTTCCAGATGGATAGCTTGAAAAAGGGCGTGGAAGAAAAATATTATGTGGACTTACAGGCGTTGGTCCCCGAATTTCAGAGAATTGATGAGCAGGCTGTACAGGAACTAAGCGGCCGACTCGAAAAAAACAGAAAGTTCGTGGAAAATTTCGGTGAAGTAAATCTGCTGGCGCTCAGTGAGTATGAGCAATTGAAAGAGCGTTTTGAATTTCTTACGGGCCAGGTATCAGACCTTAATGCTTCGATGGATGCGCTCCAGAAGACGATAACAAAAATAAATATTGAATCCCGGAAGCGATTTGCGGAGACTTTTGAGGCAGTCAACAAATGTTTCCAGGAAGTGTTCAGCAGGATATTCCCGGGAGGCAGGGGTGAGCTGAGACTGACAGACAGCGAAGACCTGCTGGAGACGGGCGTGGATATCGACATACTTATTCCAGGAAAACGAGCGCAGAGTATAAGTTTATTATCCGGTGGTGAAAAGTCCCTCGCTGCCATTGCCTTGATTTTTGCGATTCTGCTATATCGGCCGGTGCCCTTTGTGGTCTTAGATGAAGTTGACGCCGCTCTTGATGATGCAAACATATTCCTGTTTAATAACCTTGTCAAAGATATCTCGGCAGGTTCTCAGATAATCATGGTTACCCACAACAAGAAGACAATGGAGGTTGCCGAATATCTGTTTGGCATTACCATGCAAAAACAGGGTATTTCCACGATGGTATCCGTTGCCCTGAACTAGTTCCTGTGAAATGACAAGAAATGTCACCCTGAGCTTGTCGAAGGGTAAGAGTTTGGAAGCCCTCTTCTTGGAGGGCTTTTTTATGATATCGTCCGGAGATAAAATATTTAGGGAAATGGGCGAAGTAATAAAAATATTTTCTCAATAAGACCGACTTTACATATTATACTCAGTTGAACATTACACTTACTAACAAATACTTTGATATAGTTGAGAATATCATGAAATAAATATTGGTGGAAACATTGTCTTTTTATTTTGCTGTAATTAAGTAGACTGTTCCCAGAATTCTGACGGATTCAAACTTTATGAGAGTTCTCCTGGTCTCCGCAAATACTGAACAAATGAACATTCTACCCCTCCCGCTGGGGCTGAATTGCGTGGGGGTAGCAGCTCGTGAGGCAGGGCATGAGATAAAGTTGCTCGACCTCATGACAGAGGAATATCATGGGATATCCCTCACAAAAGAAATCAAAGATTATAGGCCGGAAGTCATAGGAATATCCGTTCGGAATATAGACGACCAGAACATGGACAACCCGAAATTCCTGCTGCCCCCGATCAAAGAAGTTGTATGCGACTGCCGTGCTGCATCGAATGCGCCACTGGTCCTCGGGGGTGCGGGCTACAGCATGTACCCTGAAAGTGCGCTTGATTACCTGGAGGCCGACATGGGGATTCAGGGTGAAGGGGAGAGGGCGTTTCCTCTTCTTCTTGATCGGATTCAAAAGGGTGTCCCCTTTTCAGGGACGCCTGGTCTCTTCCTGAGAGGCAAGGGTCTCCAGGGTCCGAGAGAATTCGTACAAAACTTGGACATCATGCCGCTGCCGGATGCAGGTATCTCGTCCACCACCGTCTTTGACAAGCGGGAAATTTGGATGCCCTTTCAGACCCGGCGCGGTTGCCCACTAAACTGCAGCTATTGTTCCACATTTATGATTGAGGGTTGCGCACTCCGGAAACGCAGTCCCGATCCCGTAATCGGGGCCATTGCCAAGCACGTCGATGCGGGTTTTGAGCGTTTCTATTTTGTGGACAATATTTTCAATGTTCCCCCCTCCTACGCGCGAAGGATCTGTCAAGGAATCATCGAGCACGGGCTAAAAATTTTGTGGCGGTGCATTTATTACCCGGGAAAAACCAATGAGGAATTAATTGCTCTTATGTCCAGATCTGGTTGCTTGGAAGTCAGTCTCGGCTTCGAAAGCGGCTCCGAAAACATCCTGCACATAATGAACAAGAAATTCAGACCGGCCCACGTCAGAAGAGCTTCAGATGTTCTCAAAAAAAACGGAATTCGGCGATGGGGTTTTCTGATGTTAGGAGGGCCCAGTGAGAC
This sequence comes from Syntrophales bacterium, assembly GCA_035542475.1. Lineage (GTDB taxonomy): Bacteria > Desulfobacterota > Syntrophia > Syntrophales > UBA2185 > DATKLL01. The sequence continues at coordinate 69,784 of DATKLL010000148.1, read as the reverse complement.
GAAAGAAACTGTTAAAGAAAGTCTTGACTTTGCCGACTCACTTCAACTGGACAACCTTAAGATTACTATAGGCATTCGGATCTATCCGAATACTCCTTTGGCAAAATTCGCGATTGAAGACGGCCTGATTTACCCGGGAGACACTCTGCTTTACCCTAAATTTTACGTCGTTAAGGAACTTAACGAATGGCTTCATGAAACCATGCAAGCATGGAAAGCAGCACGGCCTTACGCTATGACTTAGCAGGACGTCCGAATAATCGGGGACGGGTTCATTTAAATATACATCGGAAAAATCTCGCGCGATTTCCTCACCTCAAAGTCATTAGGGCAATTCTGTGGGATTTGTTTCAAAGAAATTCGATCCCCAATTCCAGCGCAAGCCAGTGTGTGATTGGTGGAAAGCAGCAGGTTTTTGTAATTTAGCGCAATTACCTTTCACATTTACAAGTTGATTTATTCCAGTTGATATTGTATCCATCTTCTTCCAAAAACTCTGGCATTTTTATAGATCATTTAACTTTTCCCCTCTGGGATAATCCGGGAATAATCTGGAATAATCTGGAATAATTAAGCTTGATTCAATAATGACTTGTCGCGGATGACGCAGAATCGCAAAAAAGCTTTTGAAAGGAGGAGAAATGTCCAGAAAAAACATTTTCAAGCGTCTATTTCCATTCTTTGTATTAGCGTTGTTAATTGGGTGCGCCACACAGAAGGCCGGTCCAACCGAAGCGCCGCCACCGCCACCAGCACCAGTAGAGGAGATGAAGAAAGCGCCTGAGAGTGAATTGAATCTGCTTAAGAAAGGTCGAGCCACACTTAATGTCGAGTTTGATTACGGTAGAGCAGTCGTAAAGCCAAAATATTATAAAGACATTCAGAGTGTCGCCGAAATAATGAAAAAGTATCCCGATATGAAGATCATCATTGAAGGTCATACAGATAATGTCGGGGGAAAGGAATACAATCTTAACCTTTCCCAGAAGCGTGCAGAAGCGGTAAAAAAGATCATGGCAACCAAATTCGGTATTAAAAGCTCCAGGCTAACGGCAAAGGGTTTTGGATCTTCCAAGCCTATTGAGCACAATGCAACCGCGGAAGGAAGACAGAAAAACAGGAGGGTTGAAGTCTCTATAGATAACACCATCGAGAGATAATGTATCTTTCTTGATCATTTAAATATAGAAGGCCTCTCCATATCTGTAAACCCTGATCGAGAGGTCTATTGCCAAAAACAAAAGAAGTAATTATATTTGTCAATAAGATCGAATTATAAAGGGAATATTTGTGGCATTTTTGACAGGAAACAATAAGTATCGGGAAAACGCGGATAAAATTGCAAAGTTATCTTTTGCTATTGGCGTTTACCGTCCGCCCAGCGAGGGAGGAAGCGCATCGCTGCTTCTCAGGATCACGGAGAATTGCCCGTGGAATAAATGCACCTTTTGTGAAATGTACAAGGGGCATCGCTTTGTGTATCGCAGCGTAGAAGATATAAAAGCCGATATCGATACCGTAAAGGCCATCAGCGACGAACTTACAGTCGTATCGTGGAAAATGGGTCAAGGCGGCCGGATCACCAGGGACGTGGGAGCGGCTGTATTGCGGGCCGATCCTTCCCTTAATGAAAACTACTGCTTCAGCACAGTTTTCAACTGGCTTTATTCGGGGGGCAAGACGGCCTTTCTTCAGGACGCCGATAGTATGATCATGCGGCCGCATGAGATCGTTGAAGTGCTGAATTATCTGAGGGGAACTTTAAAAACGCTTACCAGGGTGACCTCCTATACCCGCTCCAAGACGCTGGCTCGAAGAAAGCCGGAAGAATTAAAGTCTATCAGGGAAGCAGGCCTTGACCGTCTTCATGTTGGTCTGGAAACAGGAGACGACGAATTGTTGCTTATTGTCCACAAGGGTGTGACCTGCGCGGAGCAGATTGAAGGTGGTAAAAAGGCCATGGCTGCTGGCTTTCAACTGTCCGAATATTGGATGCCTGGTCTGGGCGGCAGAGAACGCTGGCGGCAGCATGCGGAAAATACGGCCCGTGTCCTCACAGCCATCAATCCGGACTACATAAGGTCCCGTCCCCTCGTTCCAAGACGGGGAACGCCATTGTTTGAGGAATATGAACAGGGAAGGCTGAGCCTCTCTTCAGCTCATGAACGTCTTGAGGAGTTAAAGGTGATGATCGAAGGGCTGAATGTGACATCGCGTGTCTGTTTCGACCATAACATGAATTCATGGAGAAACAGACTTGGCGGTCTGCTCTTCCATCAGGATTATGAAGGCTATAAGTTCCCCGAAGAAAAACCGCTTGTACTGAAACTGATTCACGAGGGTCTTTCCATGGGCGACTCACGGCACATTAACGCAAAAGATCTCATCGCCATGAAATCTCTGTGATTCTGAGATAATCATGTCATAAGTACTTCGATTTTTATTCCCTAAAACTATACTATTGTTTTATTCCCAAAGATCCTTAAATATTTTCCGATTTTATAAGTTGATTAATCTAATGGAAGCGTATAATTATTTGTGGTCATAGGGCTATAATTAATAACCCATGCACCTATATTAATATACTGAGTTATTCAAACATATAAGAAAAGGAGCGATGTCATGATTTATGTGATAGCTACTGTAGAGTTCGTTGAAGGGAAAAAGGGCCAATATCTTAGAGAATTAAAAAAAGTTATTCCTGATGTGCGTGCTGAAGCCGGGTGTCTTGAATATAGTCCTTCTGCCGATGTTGCCACTGATATACCTGTTCAGGACCCGGTGAACGATAACGCAGTAACCATTATGGAACGGTGGACAGATATACAGGCCTTAAAGAATCATCTTCAGACCTCCCACATGAAGACCTATCGAGAAGCTACAAAATCAGTTGTAAAAAGTATAAGGGTTCGCATTCTAAAACCGCTATAAAGCTTTTGACAAATAATGGGCAATGCTATTAATAAATAGAAGGTGGGAGATCACTATGACAGATAAACTCGATCCACAACAAGCACAACATTTCCAGATCAAGCGGAGGTGGTAATAAATGTCTCTATACCTAGTCCAACATGGAGAGAGTCTTCCTAAAGAGATTAACCCTGATAGACCTCTATCCGAAGAAGGAAAAGCAACTGTCCATCGTATCGCTAAAACAGTTGCTGAATATCATATTCGCGTCTCTCAGATCATTCATAGCGGGAAAACCAGAGCAAGACAGACAGCAGAAATTATATCAATGTATATAAAGCCTGAATTGGGTATAAGAGAATCAACAGGTTTAGATCCCAATGATGACGTCTATTCGATTGCATCAACGATCAAGGGGCCAGAAAATTTTATGATTGTCGGTCATCTTCCCTTTCTGGAACGTCTTGTCTCATTTCTGATTACTGGAACAGATAAATACACTATTGTAAAGTTCCAGAATGGTGGGATCGTCTGTTTTTATCAGGAAACCGAAAAGGCTATATGGTATATTAAATGGATGATCATGCCGGAGAAGCTATTAACCTGATGAATAATATGAACTCACCACTCCTCGATGCCTTTCCTGTTGTAATCACAATCCCCGTGGCGTGGGGAGAAATGGACGCCTTTCAGCATGTAAATAACGGCGCCTATTTCCGGTACTTTGAAAGCGCCAGGATGGCATATTACGATAGACTGAATCTCAGAGATTTGAGGTCTCGAACGGGAATTGGGCCGATTCTTGCTGAAACGTCATGTAAATTTAAGACACCGTTGACTTATCCGGATACTGTTCTTGTGGGAGTTAAAGTTACCAGAATGTTGGACGACCGCTTTATGATGAATCATCGCATTGTGAGCAAAAAGCTTCAGAAGATAGCTGCAGAAGGCAATAGTGTAATTGCGACTTTCAATTACAAGGAGAACAAGAAGGCCCGTGTACCGGAGGAGCTGAAGCTGCAGATCCTGAATCTTGAAAAAAGTGTAAGCAGTATTTAATGCTTCCTGTTGTCAATAAAACCCGCATATAGGTTTTTTATACAGATACATATAAACATTATTGTGCAGACGGCAATGAAAATGCCTGGATAAGTTTTACTTCCTTTATTTCGAGGATACTAAACACCAAGGCTTGTCCGGGAAAGAAAAGGCTAAAAACGATGATTGTAAGCATGTGGATGACGAGGAACCTGGTTGTGATAAGTCCCTACACACTTATTGTTGAAGCTGCTGCTCTCATGGCCCAAAACCACATCCGTCGCCTCCCGGTTGTGGAAAAGCGTGACGGGAGCCACTATCCAGTGGGTATTATTACGGCAACGGACATCCTCCATGTTTATCCGCCGGAAGTGAATCCCTTTGCGGTTATGCCCCGCGATATCAGCGAGGCCCATATGACTGCGGCGCAGGTCATGAGCCGCACTCTTCAAACGATTGAACCAGAAACGCCTCTTGAAGAAGCAGCAAGGCTTATGCGGAATGCGAAGATCAGCACCCTGCTTGTCGTGCAGAAAGCAAAACTGGTCGGCCTGATTACCGAGTCAGATATTTTCAGGGCTTTTGTCGGCATTTTTGAGCCAACATTCGGCAACGTGCGTATCACTTTTGAGATAGAATCTGAGGAAGACACTTTCGGGTTTATTGCGCCGTTTGCTCTTCGCTGGGGCGTACGTGTTGTAAGCCTGTTGTCTATTAGCCAGGGTGACAGGCAATTATGTGTTATCCGCCTTGCCGGTGATGTGGGAGATGAGTTGCTTGCAGAGCTCTGGCGTTCCGGCCACCGTGTGCTCAACGTACTGCGCCTCACCTGAAAACTTTATCACAGGCAATCAGGTGACAATTTGTACAGGAACGCGCTCCCGTATAATGAAATACCATTTCAATTGATAATCTTCACTGAACATCAACAAGATATTGTGAAGTCTTGTAGGTGAAATCAAATATGACAAGGTCTTTTATTGTTTACCTTCCGAAGATCTCCTCTTCGCTTCCAGCAAAAACATGGCATAACTTTTAATACTTTCTCTTCTGGTGTCATTAATTATCATCAAACCTCAATCTGATTTCTTTTTTGTAATAGATTTTGTTTGAAAGTCATGATAGTTAAATACCTATACTGAGACAGTAATTCTTTTATTAAACACAAAATAGATTTTAAAAATATCACGGATTAATTGAGAAAGGCCGCACTCCTTAAATGAAGCGGGGTTAAAAACTTCGTGTTCATCTCAAGCGAGGAGAATATGAAGGAAAAATCAAAAAGCGAGACACAACTGATCGAAGAATTGATTTCCTTGAGACAAGAAGTATTACGGCTGAAAGAATTCATCAACGAGCGTGAGAGTACTGAAGAGGAATTGAAGAAGAGTGAAGAGTGGTATCGGGGTGTATTTGAAAATGCCTTGGTAGGAATATTTCAGAGCACGCCTGAAGGTCAGTTTATTCGGGTTAACCCGGCCGTGGCCAAGATGTACGGATATGATTCTCCAAATGAGATGATGTCGAAGATTACCGATGTAGCAAAACAACATTATGTGGATCCGCACCAACGCGATTTGTTCAAAAATATTCTTGATGATGAAGGACATATTGAGGATTTTCAGATTGAAATATTGCGAACAGATAGGAGCAGAATCCTGATTTCCATCAGTGCACGAACGGTATTTGATGATAATGGTAAAGTCCTTTATTACGAAGGTTACCAGACAGACATTACAGAACATAGTCTTCTGGAGAACATGATTAAGGAGAGGGAGAGAAGGTATCGGCATCTTGTGGAAAACAGTGGTGATATAGTTTATACCACCGATCTTCAAGGGATCTTCACCTATTTTAATTCTGCTGCCGAGCGAGTAACAGGCTATGCGACTTCACAGTTGTTCGGAAAGCACTTTCACTCTGTTATCCGAAAAGATTATCATGAAACGTTGGATAGATTTTATGAGAAGCAAATTTTGGAGAAAACGCCGACTACCTATTATGAGTTTCCAATTGTAACGAGAGACGGGGAGGAAAAGTGGTTTGGCCAACAGGTCCAACTAATTTATGAGCAGGGAGATGTTGTTGGTTTTCAGGCAACAGCAAGAGATATAACAGATCGGCTGAAAGCCGAAGAAGAAAAGCATCGCCGTGAGATCCTATCCGCTATAGTTGAAACCGCAGGGATGGTATGTCATGAACTAAATCAACCTTTGCAAGCTATTTCAGGACACGCAGAGATGCTTTCATTAAACCTTGGAAAAGAACATCCGGAAAACAGTCGCGTAAACATTATGGAGGAGCAAATAGCGAGGATTGCGGGGATTACAAAGAAACTTATGAAAATAACAAAGCATGAGACTAAACCTTACGTGGAGGAAATGAAAATAATTGATCTTGACAAATCAATAAGTTGATCCGTTGTAAGACTTGAAAGATCGCTAAAGAGGGATGGAATATGGAAAAGAAGATTCTTGTTGTTGATGATGAAGAAGTTATCAGAAATATGCTCCAGGAATTTCTTAGCAAAAATGGTTATGTGGTTCGCTTAGCTGAAAGCGCAGAAACGGCATTGGATATTCTTAGGGGAGAAAGTTTCATGGTCATGTTTTTGGACCTCAAGCTTCCTGGTATCAGCGGTATGGAATTATGTAGGAAAATAAGAATAGATAATGACGTGGGTATTATTTACGCTTTCACCGGGTACACAGATCTATTTGGTTTGATAGACTGTCGCAGGGCGGGCTTTGATGATTATTTTACGAAGCCCGTTAAGTTAGAATTAATTTTACAAGCAGCTCAAGATGCTTTTGCGAAGCTTGAAAGATGGAACTTAGATGAATATGATCTAACATGATCTACGTGAGACATATCAATCCAAATATAACATATCCTCCGCTTCAAATACGAAGCAACGCCTAAGGTCACCGCACCGGTTCATTGAATTCAGGATGAAAGATAAGCGCGATCTTAATCGGAAGGAATAGTTGAGGACGGGGCATTATGGGCTGATCAGAGAATGCTTATCCCAAATTGAAATAAATAATGTTTTTTTCTTGGTGATTATGATATAAGAAAAAGCAATTAAAATTTGGATTGCTTCTTATGAAGATTAACCAATCCTACACATACCTGCCGTGCTTAACCGCTCTGCCTTCCATATTTTGCGTCAACAATCCTCTTAAATCTAGAATTACTTCTCCTTGCACTTACACCGTGAAAAGCAATGCCTTATCAAATATCAAGGAGGACCCGACATGAAGACGATTGCCATTGCAAATCAAAAAGGCGGGTGCGGCAAAACAACCACGGCCATAAACCTTGGTGCAGCCCTCGCCAAGAACGGAAAGCAGGTGCTTGTAATCGACCTGGACCCCCAAGCCCACGCTTCCTTTGCCCTGCGAAAAGACGACCAGTCACCCGACAGCTCGGCGTATAACGTGCTGACAGAAAAACCGGAGAAGAAACGTCCTTTTGGAAGCTGTATTGTGCCGGTCTCTCCGGATCTCGATATCCTGCCGTCGAATGCACAACTATCCACCCTTGAGCAGGAACTCAACGACAGAGAAGATGCGGTCTCAGTGCTCCGCAAAGTCTTATCCGACTGCCATTCATACGATTACGCCCTGATCGATTGTCCCCCAAGTCTGGGCTTTCTCACCTTCAATGCCTTGAGAGCGGCCGATTGGGTCATCATCCCTATCGATATGAGCCCCTTTACCCTTTTCGGTGTCGGCAAGCTTCTGGGAATGATTGAACTGGTGGGAAGGAAAACAGGTCGCGCCCCCCAGGTCAGCGCCCTCGCCACCCTTTTCGATAAACGCACCAAGTATTCGCAGTCAATACTTGATGAAGTTGAGTCATTTTTCGGTGACAGGCTGCTTCAAACCGTCATACGGCATAACGTGGCCCTTAAGCGAGCGGTCTCTGAAGGCGCATCAGTCATCAGTTTCTACCCGACATCAAACGGCGCGAGAGATTACGTGCTGCTCGCGGAAGAGATAATGCTGTGCGGCCAGCATGTGCCGGAGTGGAAGCAGAATGAAGCAGTGTCCGGAATGGACATGCGGGAGGTGACCTTTGTCATTGAAGCGCCGGCAGCAAATGAAATCTACCTTGTTGGTGAATTCAATGATTGGGCTGCAGACGAAGGAAGCAGGTTGCTGCGCGGCGAAAACGGGTTCTGGGAGAAGCGGATGGAACTGCCGCCGGGCACTTACCGATACAAATTCCTCGTCGACGGGGAATGGAACATTGATCACAGGAATCAAAATGTCGAGAGTAATGATTTCGGGTCTTTCGACAGCATAATAAGTATCTGACCGAATAATTCCCTGGGGAAGGCCAGACTATGCCGTTCATTCAGAAAAGGTGCATATGGTGGGAATCTGTGGCCGGAGCCACAGGCTATGTGATCTATCTCGGCACAGAAGCCCACCCGATAAATCCGGCAACATTTTCATGGGGAGACACTCCGGGGGTGATTTCAAAAACCATCCCACGAGATAAAACTGAGATAGTTATTCCTGATGAATGGCCTGAATTTCCCAGGAAACGGGGGATCTATTACATAGCGGTCACCGCAAGAGATGATGATGGAAACCAGAGCGATCCCCTCCTTCTGTCCGCAGCATTCAATCTCACCGCACCACCGCCGCCACGAGAAGGAGGCGTTGAATTATTTCCACGCGGCGCAACCGAACCGGAACTCCTGGAGGAACTCCTTTATGCCCCCGCCGCTCCTGCCCGCTCCCAGGCTGGGGCAATGATCCGGCGAGGCATGGAACAGGTTAAGAATAACGAAGAACTTGTAAATGCTTACCTCGGAAGCAATTTCACTTCGGGAGAAAAGGAAACACTCTAGTTGCCATATTCTTAACCGCAGCGGTGATCAACCTGCTATAAGCATCCACGTCCTTCAGGACGAGCGGCCCGTGGCTAAGAATAGCCGCACGCTGGGCCGGTTTGAGTTTGGTCAGCATCCTGCTAACTCTGTCAGAGTCTTATTGCTGTTTCGGCAGAATCATCTGGGTGCAGCGAAAAAGTGCAAGGGTTCTTCCTGATTTTTCATCCCATACGCGGGCGTCCCAGACCATAGTACGTCTTCCGATATGGGCGGGTGTCCCCTCACATAATATGACACCTTCGCGGGCTGTGCCGAGGAAGTTAGTATTCAATTCGATGGTTGTGAAGCCCCCTGCGCCTTCGGGAAGGTTGATGATGGTTGCGTATCCGCAGGTAGTGTCAGCCAGAGTGATTACGGAAGCTGCGTGCAGATAATCATTGGGGGCCAAGTGGTGTTTCTCAATCTCCATGCGGGCGCGCACGCGCTCCTTAGATACTGACTCCAATGTGAAGCCGAGCAGTGCCGGGAGATAACCCTCACTGCGTCGGTTCATTAATTCGGCCAGCTTCTCGGGGGAGAGATCCTTCCACCCTTTCGGTTTTTCCGTGTAGTCGGCCATGGTCGATTTACTCCTTTCTCTAGTGTCGAATCACTTAAATCGAAAATCTTTAACTTTTGGATCTACAAGAAGCTTAAGATAAGCAGATGATTTAAACAACCACTTCTTTATTGCTTTTTTTCTGTAAAGCCATTTTTGTTCATCCATGTTACATTTCAATTGATAATCCCTAATTTGAGATACAAAAAGGGCAGAGCCAATTTGACCCTGCCCTTCGTGTTGTCCTTCCTTTTTTTGCTATACCTTTCTCCCCGTCAATACACGCGACACAGTTTTTAAAGTATTCACTAACCCAAAACGTTCGATCATAATTTTCTTGTACATATCGTTATGGGTTTTTGGTGGTATATGAGTTTTATCTTTTTTATGCATTAGTTGGGCATCATTAACACATGCCACAACACAAACTCCACAACCGATGCAGCGATCGCGGTTGATGACGGCAACTTTACTTAACCAGCATGACGGGGCATTTGGCTGCCCTCATAACCTTATCGGCGACACTGCCGAGATGATGAATTAATCCCTTTTTCCCCCGTGATGCGATCACAATGAGATCAATGCGTTTGTCTTTTTGCTCTTTTAGGATCGTTTCAAGTGTATCTCCCATCTTTACATCAGCGCTGATCTGTATTTTCTTGGACGGAGCTAGCTGTTCCACTTCCTTTTGCAGCTTTTCCCTGGCAAACTTCAAACTCTGCTTTTCGACTTGCTTCACGAGAGAGATATCGAGGCAATAATCGACCGCGCACTGCACTACCTGATCTACGACATGCAGAAGATAAATCTTGGACTTATGCTCTGATGCAATATCCACAGCCTTCTTTAATGCCTTGTCTGAATACTCGGAAAAATCTGTTGGAACTAAAATATTTTTCGGTGCAAACATTTTTTAACCCTCCATTCATTGATCTTTGTTATTTAAGCATCTAAAAAGAACTCTGTTACTCTGCCTTATTAAAGAAATCAACCGCCGGCAGTTTGCGGAAAAGCCGTATTGGCGTAAAGATACTCCATCTTTTCCTTGTGCTTTAATTCTTCGCTTGCCATTTTGGTCAACAGCTCTTTCACATCGCCTGCCGGATAGCTTCTTGCCAGGCTGTTGTAAAAATTGTAGGCGTTAATCTCCCTGTTGGCGGCAATCAGATAGACCTCGGCGCTTTTTAAGTCCTTTTTAACATCCGGCTTCTTCATGTGTTCTATGATTTTATAATCAACGGGTGTCTCCAATTTCAAAACTTCCGAGCAGAAGCGGCCTTCCTGGCATGTCGTCAGAAATTCTTTATGCTTGGCTTCCTCCTGGGCAATATACTTCAGGGTGCTCTTCGCCTCCTTATCCTCTACCAGGTTATAGAGGTCCATATAAAAATCGTAGGCCTCCTGCTCTTTGTCTATGGCCATATTAATTACAGAGCTAAGTGTATTTTGCATTTTCTCCATTCCTCCTTAAATGATTCCAGGCAGCGGTTGGCATGAAAATATAGATAATTTATTATTTTTCAGAATATTTAAAACTATACAGTTGCTAAAATTAAACATGATCCGGAAGGAATAGCAATCAGGCTATGGCTGAAAATTGATTATCCATCGGATGATATAAAAGAGAGCAACAAAATTTAAATCCAAACCTGCCTACCGCCAATTTCCGTGTTACGGCAGGACGGATCTGCCTCATTTTGGTAGAATGTGATGAAATCCGCCCTGCGTTTATAAATATGAGAAGTTATGCCTTCGCTTCTTTCGGCGCCGGTCTCTTGTAGCCGAGCGCCAGCAGGAGGCCAACGATCAGGAGTCCTGCGGCTACGTACAACGCAACGCCCTTTATCGCGGCGAATACCAGCGGTCCCACAATACCCGCGGCGCCCCACGCCGTCAGCATAATCCCGTACACCTTGCCGATGTATCCCGGGCCAAAGGAGTCTGCGGCGAAGGCCGGCATAGTGGCAAAACCGCCGCCGTAACAGGCCAGCAAATAGCATGCGATTATCGTGAAAATAAATTCGCTTCCGATAAAGGGCAATAAGATGTAGAGTGCAGCCTGCGTAATGAACATCGTAATGAAGACGTTCCGCCTGCCGATGGCATCCGATGTCCAGGCCCAGAAGAGCCTGCCCAGGCCGTTAAAGATGGACGCGTATGCCAGGATCGATCCACCCGCGAGAGCCAGGGCCGCCGCAGTTATGGTGGGATCGGCCTTCTTGATTACATCTTGGGCCATGGGTGAGAGCTGTGAAATCAGACCGAGTCCGGCGGATACGTTCAGAAAAAGCATGCCCCAGAGCATCCACCATTGGGGAGTCTTCACGGCTTCGTCAAAGGTGAATGACTGCGCTGCGGAGACGCCAGTTGCCGCTTTGGGAGTGAAACCCGCCGGGAGCCAGCCTTTGGGTGGATTCTTGTATAACTGTGCTGATGCTGTAACTAGAACGAGGAAGATCACGCCCCAGATATAGAACGTTTGTGCCACACCCATGGAAATCACCATCGGGGGAGCGATCTTGCCCATAAAGAAGGCGCCGACACCGAAACCCATAACCGCGAGACCCGTCACCAGACCCCTCTTGTCGGGAAACCAGCGGATCAGGGTGGCGATGGGTGTAATGTAGCCGAAGCCGTTCCCCAGGCCGGCAATGAGACCAAACCCTAAATAAAGAAGCCAGATGCTTCCCATCTGATCGGCCAACCCGGAAAGGAGGGTTCCAACACCGAACAGAATACCGCCGATGGTAGCCACAAACTTGGGGCCTTTCTTATCTACAAGGGTCCCTCCAAAGGCAGCGGCGATGCCGATCATGCCGATACAGATCATAAACGTCACCTGCGTGGCCGTCTCACCCCAGCCATGGGTGGCCATTAAAGGTTTCTTAAAAACGGACCAGGCATAGACCGTCCCCAGACACAATTGCATGACGATTGCGGCAATCGCAATCCACCATCTCTTTCCTTCTAAATTTTCATTACTCATAATACATTGCTCCTTCATTATAAAATATTTTACTCTTCTATAATTTAAAGTTGCCCCACTGATGGGCGGGGCAACTGTCAATCATGGGTTCTTTCTATGCCGCTTCCACTTTGACGGCGCATACCTTATATTCCGGAATTTTGCAAATCGGATCGAGAGCGGGGTTCGTGAGCAAATTAACGGCTGCTTCCTTAAAATGGAAATTCATGAAGACGGTCCCTTTAGGCACGCGCTCCGTTACCTGAGCCTTCGCCTGGACGATGCCGCGTCGTGACGAGACCTTAGTCAACTGGCCTTCCTTGATCCCGAGTTTTTTTGCGTCACCCGGGTTAATCTCTACCAGGGATTCCGGGCATCTCTGCGTTATTCCTTTGGAGAGGCGCGACATGGTACCGGTGTGATACTGGTAAAGGACACGACCCGTGGTCATTACAAACGGATACTGAGCATCCGGGACTTCTGCCGGAGGAATATAATCTATGGCGTGGAATAATCCGAGCCCTCTGCTGAATCTGTCTTTATGCAGGAACTTGGTCCCCAGATGATCCGTATTGGGACACGGCCACTGAATGCCTTCTTTTTCAAGTCTCCCATAAGTGATGCCTGCATAGCTTGGTGTTAGCAGGTTGATCTCCTTCATAATATATTCAGGTGCGGCATACTTCATAGGATAGCCCATTTTCGTGGACAGTTCGGAAATGATTTCCCAGTCCGGTTTTGCCTGGCCGGGAGCATCTACAGCCTTTCTGACGCGTTGCACCCTCCTTTCGGTGTTAGAGAAGGTTCCATCTTTTTCAGCGAAACAGGCGGCGGGCAGGACAACGTGCGCAAGCTGCGCCGTTTCACTGAGGAGGATATCCTGTACGACAAGGAGATCCAGATGATTCAATGCTTCTTTTGCATGGGTCAAATCAGGATCGGAGAGCATGGGATTTTCACCGCAGACATAGAGGGCTTTCACCTTTCCTTCATGGGCGGCATTCAACGTTTCCACGATGGTAAGACCCGGTTTGGGCGGTAAAGTGACACCCCAGGCCTTCTCGAATTTTGCCCTTGACTCATCATTAGCTACCGGCTGATACCCGGTGAAGACGACAGGAAGGGCGCCCATATCACATGCACCCTGGACGTTATTCTGCCCTCTCAGAGGATCGACGCCCCCTCCCTCAATCCCCACATAGCCGCAGAGCATGGCAAGATTCGCGCAGGACTTGACGTTGTCCGTGCCCGTGACGTGTTGTGTGATACCCATAGTGTAGAGGATTGCAGCCTTCCCCGCACCCGCATACAAACGGGCTGCCGCTTTAATGTCTTCGGCAGGGACTCCTGTGATCTTTTCCGAATACTTCGGGGTAAATTTCTCCACTACATTTTTCAGGGCTTCAAAGCCCTCGGTGCGCGTATCCACATATTCCTTCGCGTAGAGGCCTTCAGCGATAATTACGTTCATCATGCCGTTTAAGAGGGCCACGTCAGTGCCCGGCTTCTGGCGCAGCCATATGGTGGCATATTTCACCAGGTCGATTTTTCTCGGATCAGCGACGATCAGTTTTGCACCGCGCAGACGAACAGCTCGCTTTACTTTAGAACTGATAACAGGGTGATTCTCTGTTGTGTTTGTTCCTATGGCGAGCATGACGTTGGTATATTCGAGTTCATCGATAGAATTGGTCATTGCACCACTTCCAAAGGCAGCGGCCAGACCGGCCACTGTGGAGGAGTGTCAAAGACGTGCGCAGTGATCTACATTGTTGGTGCCGATTACCGCTCTCATGAATTTCTGGAAGAGATAGTTTTCTTCATTCGTAACCCTTGCAGAGGAGAACCCCGCGATACTGTCAGGACCGTTTTTCTTCTTGATAGAATGAAGTTTATCAGCAATGAAGCTGTACGCCTCATCCCAGCTTGCCGCTTTCAACTCCCCGTTTTTCCGAACAAGGGGGGTTTTCAGGCGGTCAGGATGCTGGACGAAATCCAGTCCGAAACGGCCTTTGACACAGAGTCTGCCCTCATTAGGTTGACCATAGTCACGATTGCCTGTAACTTTGATTATCTTACCGTTATGGATGTTAAGATCCATCTGGCAGCCGACGCCGCAGTATGTGCATGTCGTTTTTACCTTTTTCAATTCCCATGGACGGCCCTGAAATTTTGCCTGTTTAAACGTGATTGCACCTACCGGGCAGGAATCTACACACTCGCCGCAGAAGACGCATGTGGAATCGATATAATCCGCATCAAAGGCTGGACCGACCTTAGTGCGGAATCCCCGCATGGAAAAATCAAGGACTTCATTGACCTGAATCTCATTACAGGCCCTGATACATCTGCCGCAGAGGATGCATTTGTTGAGGTCTCTCTGAATCATAACATTGGTTTTTTCAATTTCATAACCGGGGGATTCGATTTCAAACCGTGGTTTTTCGATCTGTAACCAGTAAATCAGATTCTGCAGTTCGCAGGCACCGTTCTGTTCGCACGTAAGACAGTTGTGATCGCCCGAAGACCAGAGTAGCTCGACAACCAGTCTTTGGGCTGCCCTCACAGCCGGTGTATCGGTTTTGACAACCATGCCTGCGTTTATCGGCATGCAGCAGGAGGCCACAAGGGTTCTCGCGCCCGCAACCTCGACCACACACACACGGCACGCACCGACATTTGTGGTATTCGCATACTGACAGAGCGTCGGTATATAAATACCGTTATCCCGGGCAACCTCCAGAATTGTCTGTCCGGCAGTGGCTTGAACCTCCTTTCCGTCAATAGTCAGTGAAATCTTATTTGTTTCCATTACATACTCCTTTCATACAAACTGAAAATAGGTCATGTCTGTTAACGCCCTTCGTTAAAACTGCAGACGATAAAATAGTAATCGAAATAAAGAGATGTTCGACTACAGAGATGCTGTGCTGGTAATGGTGGCGAGTAAATGTAGATGAATTCTATTAACATCTTTTGAAAAAACTGCGTGCTAGTTCATCAGTTAGAGAATTATATATATATATTGTGTGAGTCTGAGAAAAAATACTCGTTTTTTGCAACAGCTTTCTGATTTTTCCTGCGAGAATTAAAACAGATCACAGGTATCAGCCGGGAAATGAACGAAGCGCCTCCCTTTACACTAATTATCTGACGGTGTCAAGCATAAATCGGCAAGAAATCTAATTATTTCAACAACATATGTCATATAAGATATATGTGTAAATTTGCATAAACAGATGTTCCAAGGCATCCTTATTCCGTCCTTTACATCTCCTGGTAAAAATGGTTATAAGAAAAAATAAATCAAGTTATGGTATGGATTTGAGAATGGAAGACAATGAAAAGAAGGGTTTTTTCGAGAAACTGAAGGCCGGTCTTACCAGGACAAGGAAAAGTTTCGTTAAAAATATTGATGACCTCCTCCTGGGGGAAAGGATCATTGATCAGAAACTGTTCGAAGAACTGGAGGAAACTCTGATAACAGCTGATGTCGGTCCTGCCTTTACCTACGAGCTGATCGAAAAAATGAAGGAGCAGGTCAGGAGAAAAGAACTCGGTAATCCTGCACTGCTCAAAAAAGTCCTGAAGGATACCATCACGAACACGTTGAGAAAAAATGAATCATCCTTTTACGTCCCGCGTAATGGGCTCTTTACTATACTGGTGGTGGGCGTCAACGGGACAGGCAAGACGACAACCATTGGCAAGCTCGCGCATAATTTGAAAAAAGACGGTATGTCCATCATGCTTGTTGCCGCCGACACTTTCAGGGCGGCAGCGATCGAACAGCTTGAAATCTGGAGCCAGAGGGTGGATGTGCCCCTGATCAAACAGAAAATCGGCGCGGATCCTTCCGCTGTTGTCTTTGATGCCATTGACGCAGCAAAGACCAGGAAGGCTGATGTCTTAATTATTGATACGGCTGGCAGGCTTCACACCAAGGTAAATCTGATGGAGGAGCTGAAGAAGATGAAGCGCATCATTGGAAGGGAACTCCCGGGTGGTCAGCATGAGATCCTCCTCGTGCTCGATGCCACGACCGGCCAAAATGCCGTTCTTCAGGCGAAGATGTTTTATGATGAAATAGGAGTATCGGGAATTATATTAACTAAGCTGGATGGAACAGCAAAGGGCGGAGTCATTATAGGAATTGCCAGGGAACTCAACATACCCATCCGCTATATCGGTATCGGCGAAGGACTGGATGATTTAAAGAGTTTCAATAGTGAAGAATTTGTAACGGCCCTCTTCGCACAAGACACAGGCCAGAGGGAAGGATAAGGAAGTTTTTTAAATGGGAAAGATATTTGCCGTAGGGGACATACACGGATACATATTAAAGCTCGATAGATTAATGGCCAGGCTCAATATTGATACCGAAAAGGACACGCTCGTGTTTATTGGGGACTATATAGACAGAGGCCCTGATTCGAGAGGAGTCATTGATAAAATCCTTGATATCAGAAAAAAAATAAAAAATGTTGTCTGTCTGCTGGGAAATCATGAGCGAATGTTTTTAAATTACTACATCGAAAAAAAGGATGAAGAGCTTTTCCTGCATAACGGCGGCATAAGCACATTAATATCTTATGGCTTTACACGGGATAGCAGTAATAGTTTATATGTGCCGGACGAGCACATGGAGTTCTTAACCACCCTCCGGCCATATTATGAAACGGATGACTATATATTTGTGCATGCAGGACTAAGACCCGGCGTCCCCATCAATAAACAGAACATAGAAGACCTTATCTGGATTCGCTACGAGTTCATCAATTCTACCTACGATTTTGGCAAGGTCGTTATATTCGGACACACCCCTCTCTCTTTTACAGAACCCCTGACCGATAATAACAAGATCGGCCTTGATACAGGTGCTGTATACGGCGGTAAATTGACGTGCATTGAACTGACGGAAATGAAGATATATCAAGTCTGATGGCATGAAGATCATTGAATGCGTCCCCAATTTTAGCGAAGGCAGGGACAGGAAAAAGATAGACCGCATCGTGTCGGCGCTTTCCGCGGTTGAGGATGTGAGGCTGCTCGATACATGTATCGATGCGGACCATAACCGGATGGTTATGACTTTCATCGGGACACCGGAAGCTGTGGAGAAGGGAGCAGCGGCCGTCTGTGAAAAGGCCGTTGATCTGATTGACATGCGCGAGCACAAGGGTGTCCACCCCCGCATTGGGGCGGTGGATGTCGTACCTTTTGTACCTCTGAAAGGTGCAACGATGAAAAATGCTGTGGATGCGGCGCACCGGTTTGGACGTGGCTTTGGAAAAAGGAAGAAAATCCCTGTTTATTTCTATGGTGAAGCGGCACTCGATCCCGCAAGAAGGGAATTACCCGACGTCCGTAAAGGAGAGTACGAAGCCCTGAAAACGCGGTTTGACAATCCTTCTTGGCTGCCGGATGCAGGACCGGCACTCTTTAATCCGCGAAGCGGTGCTGTAGCCGTCGGAGCGCGTGAGCCTCTCATTGCCTTCAATATCAACCTTGCAACAGACAATCTTCAAGCGGCAAAAGATATCGCCTATTCCATAAGGCAGTCCAGCGGCGGGCTGCAGCACGTGAAGGCCATAGGGGTTCCTTTACGAAGCAGGAACATCGTTCAGGTATCAATGAACCTGACAAATTACAAAGCGACATCGATCCGGACAGTCTTTGACGCGGTAAAGGAGAAAGCATCAGAGTCTGGTATTTCCATTCTGGAATCGGAGCTGGTAGGCCTCATCCCGGAAGAGGCCATCAAAGATGTTTCTGCCGAGTATCTCCAGTTGTCGAAGTTCTGTGAGGAGTGCATCATTGAAACACATTTGCAGTCATTGCAAGCATAATGAAGTGGCAATCTATTCTGATTTGGAAATAATACAGACATTGACACCTCAAGCAAAACCATGTTAAAGCCCTTCATCCTGCTACACAATGAGTGCCCCCGTAGCTCAGGCGGATAGAGCAACGGATTCCTAATCCGTGTGCCGCGCGTTCGAGTCGCGCCGGGGGCACCAATAATGTCAGTAACTTACAAAATCGCTCTTTTCCCTTCTCAGTTCTGTGTGTGAATCTGTGTGTGAAAAGTTTGTGACTCGTTCAAAAATCTCCATCGCTTTACGCTCAGATTCACCGACTGAATGGAGATATATTTCCGTCGTTGTTCTGTTCTCGTGACCCAGGATACGCTGGATCGACCCGACATTCACATTCGCACTGTCAAGCGTCGAAGCACCGAAATGACGAATCGCATGGTAACGGAAATACCTTACACCGGCCTTCCTGCAAAGCGTTTCCATTATCTTGGTTCTCATTTTGTACGGGCCTTCCGTCCACTCCCGTTTTTTTCTGTTCCATTGCCGACGCCAGAAGACCCACGGCTTTGTTACATCCCTCTGCTTGTACATATGAGACAGCACGTCGTACAGCCTTCCCGTCATCGGTACCTTCCTAGGCGTTAAGTGCCCTCCTCTCTTCTTCCGGGTATAGAGCACGACATATCGCCCATCGAAGTCCACGTCCTGCCACGTCAGCCGGTTGATCTCACTTATCCGGCCCATCGTCTCCCTGACCGTCCACAGGTAATTCTGAATAGCGGGATCGGCAGCCAGTATCACCCTCATCACATCTTCCTTTGAAGGAATGTATTTTATTTTCTTTTCCACCGGAAGAAACGGGATATTCGCAGTGGGGTTCTTCGCTGTCCACTCTCTCTTTATTCCAAAATTAAAGAGGGCCCTGAGATAACGAATCTCTTTGTTCGCAGTGTATGCCGAAACCTTCCGTCGTTCGACAACGAATCTCTCAATCTCGTCGACTTTCAAATCACTGCATTTCAGCTTTGACCATCTCCTGATCCATCTCCGGGCGAGACCGATATGCTCCATGTAATGGCTCTCGGAATTATAGGCCTTCACATGATCGAGCCTTCTGTTAACCAGTTCCAAGAAGCCCATGTCTGTCGGGGTTTCTATTGTCGCTTTCGGGCTTAGTATATCCTCCTTTCTCTTCGCTGCTGCCTGCTTTGCATCTGACTTTGTTCTGAACCAGGCGTCCGTGTACCTGATCCCTCTCAGGGTGAAGTCGTATCGCCACCCTTTCCCTCTTACCGAATAAACGCTCATTCAGGTCCTCCTTTCTAGGAAAGAGCAGAGAACCTCCGAGCTTCACGCCGCCCAGGATACGCCAGTTTTTATAAACCCAACTTGAACTTTTTCGCAGGTACCGGGCGACCTCCTCGGTAAGCATTATGCCATTTTCGGAATTAGTGTCAACGCTCAATTTCTCCGACCCCGTTCTTTCCATCGATCCTCGCCTCAAATTATAATAACAGCGCGCCGCTAAGTAATTTTATTTGACGTATGGACTGTACCTGTGGAACGTATTTTGACGAAAATCAGTACAGGTTTCTTCATTCATTACGTTTTCGTTTTCCATGGTCTGTCTCCTTTATAAGTTAAAAAAAGCTTGATCAATAAATTTGGCATCACGTGATGCCTCGCTTGCCTTTGCGCCTTCTTCAATCATTGCCCCCAAATCATCACGTTTATTGTTATAAGCCACTATCGCATCGCTGATAAAATCATTGCGCCAATATGGGGCCACATTTTTCAATATCTCGATTGCCCTGGCATGCAGCTTTGTGTCGAAAACGACACTTATCCTCTTGTGTTTTTTGTCATATACTGCTTGGTTCATAACAGCCTCCTTCAATTTCTCTATATACATATTACTCTGCAAATTGATGTGCTGAGGGGGGAAAAAGCAAAAAAAGTGAAGTTTGAGGATAAAAATTAGGAAAGATTTGTGTGGTCAAGAGGATACGCAATGTAGAAGAATATTTTCATTTTTTTTAAAAAATCACAATAGGGGAGTAACATATATGTAACCATATCATTTTTCGTAGGACGAACTCGAACTAGTTCAATAATTCTCCACCATTGTTCTCATTGGTAAGCGATGACAAGCCATGCCGTGGGAAATTATTTATCTGAAACTCGTTGTCATCAAAAAGTCAGGGACTAATAAGATATATTCTATATCTTTATACTTGTCATGACTGCCTTAAAAATTTATTGTTTTTTTTTACGGTGCTAGGTGTCCCCGTCATGAAATTATTTTTTTTCTAACGGGGACAGGTGTTCCCTGTCATGAATTTATTTTTTTCCAACCGGGTCATGTGGCCTGGACATGAATCTTATATTGATAATAATTCTTCTGACTTGTTTTCAAGAAGCATGATAATTTGCTCTTTTATGTTAATGCATTTTTCACTATTTATATATGTCGCGATAATTAGACGAGCGCAAAAATTTGAAGAAATGTCTTTAACAACCATTTTCACTCTTCCATTTATCCTCTTTTTTTCAAGGTGCTGCTTTTTTCCTGAAGTTTTTCCTGTTGGAAGCGGATAATCTTTTCTTTTACAGAAGGCTTGTAAACGGCGTTTTTAAATTGTTTTTTGTTTTTGATTAATAATTTTTTCGACAATGCTGATTCATCTTCTGATGAAGAATAATTGAGGTGTTTGGTCTTCTGGATGTTCATTTTTATTTTTTTTGAGGCCGGTTTGCCAGATCAACAACTCGTTTTTTTGACAAGGTGTTGAGTGTCGTCGAAATCCGTCTGTGTGAAATCCCATTAGTATATCAGTAATATCATCATTCCTTAATGCGACAAAGGACAGAATAATGCTTAAACCTAATTTCTACCAATTCGCAGACTGTTACGGCCGACCTGTAGCAGATACTTGTCATCTCCATTTACAGTAACTACAAGTGGCTGGAGAATTCCAAATTCTTGAATGTTTTCTTTTAACGCATCTAATTCATCTGGTGACATAGAAGGTAAGAGTGGTAATTTAGAGTGGGGTAATAACTTTATCAGGTCGATGGGAATTTCTTTATAATACATAGCAGATCTCCTTTCTCCTTTATAAGCTCAGTGAGGCAATGACTGATTACCAATTACCCAAGTTAGGAAATGACTGATTACCTATTAGCTAAGTTAGCATATGACTCAATATCTGATATGCCAAGTTAACATATGACTGATTACTGATATGCTAAGTGGGCCTATGACTGATTGCTAATAGGCCAAGTGGGCCTATGACTGGATTTTTAGTCAGCCCAGTAGACCAAACTGGATAATTTTTAATCAGCTGAGTTAGTGATGACTGATAACTATCAGATCAGTAAGTCTATAACCATTGAATATTTATTTGGTATTTATTAAAGAAGTGAAATTATGTGTTCTTTTATTTTTATTTATGTTCGTTTGAAAGATATTGATAATCTTTTTTGATTTAACAATTCTCCCCTTTCCCTTAACAACACATCAGCAGACAAATATAGAGACCGTATAGATGTGAGCTAAAAAATGATTAACCAGGATTTATCATAATGGAGCTACAAGATGACCAAAAGAAAGATGCGAAGAAAGGGTTTCTTTTACCTGGTAGCCCAGGAAGCAAAGGAATAGTAATTTTGACTGAAAGGATTGCCGGGCAATTATACAGGTAACCGAGCTGTCTTGTCCTCGCATATTACTAGGAATTGTGAGAAGCAATTTTAAAATACATCTGACAGGAAATCCCCCTCCAATTCATATGCCGTCCTCAATATCTCTCCCTTTTGTGAAAAAAGCCGTCTTCCATGGCCCACTGCCATCGCCCGTATTCTTGCCCATGTTCTTACTATGTTCTTGGCTCCTCAACCAAATATATCGGCAACACCTGTGTCAATTACATCTGCTTTCCCTGGCAGCGTGGGTTTTCCTTCCTGTTTGTCCAGCAAAACAATTGCTCTAGCAATGAAATCACTTCTCCAGTACTTGGATACATCTCTCAGTATTTCCATGGCCTCGGCGTGTTTCTGTCTGGTTAAGGTGAGACGTATCTGCAGTCTATCGCTCCGGTCCATAACTATCGTTGCACCTTTCCGTATTTCTCCATTCCATAATACCAGTAACCGATGGCATTTGCCGCTGCCAGGGCGCTAACGGCAGAAAGTTTCTTTTTTAACTTCACTATGTTTTGGAGAAGATGAACCCATCCACCTCCCGCTATGCCAATGTCAAACCTATGACCTTCCATATAATTGTTGACGATCGTCTCGACGTTCGCGGCATATTTTCTTACGATGTTTTTTACGTTTTTAAGCTCAAACGTTTCGCCCAACCAATCAAGGCGCGAATTCTGTATGAATTGTATAGCGTCCTCGCGGCTGATAAAATAGCGGTATTTCTTGTTAACCTCTCTTCTGATCTCGTCTAACAAAACGGATACACCCATGGGGAAGCTGTTGGCATAGTCGTCGACATATTTTCCTTTATCTACTGTAATGATGTCAATCGTATGAAAGCCTATGTCAAGGACGGAAATCACCATGGTTCTATAATCACTTCCTATGCCGCTGTCGTTCAGGTATTTCAAAAATATTCCGAACGCCTGAGGGACGATGGAAATATAAGCAGAGTCCAGGTCGATCCGGTCGTTGCCGGCATAAACATAACGGCGCTTCAACACATTAACAAGTTCTGCCGCTTTTCCTTTGTCATATTGTTCGGCAGGGATGCCCAGTATGAGGGCGTTTTTATACATATTGGGAATCGAGCATGCTTTTATGGCCTGGGCCAGAAGAGCGCTCCATTGGGATGAACCGACAAAATCTGACGTCCTGGCGTCATACCATTTTTCTTGACCCCTCACATCATCGCCTACATAAAATTTTTCATCATCAATAACGATACAACTCTTTTCGCTGAATCCGGCAGAGTCAATAGCGTTTGAGACGATTGTAGGAAACGACACGATATTGGTACCGTCGAAAATTTTTGTGAACCCAGACCCGATATCGATGCTTAAGCACATCATAAATTAGATCTCCTTCAAAAGTTATAAACCTCTTTTTCTGTTATATTGCGCTTCATAGGGAGCCAATCGGAAGAATTGACGTATTGGAAGGATTTGGCGCTTTAAGAGGCTGAAGAAACGACAAAGGTGGCAAAAGTGTCAAATGTCTTCCTTTTGGAGGATGCCATAATGCTAATTGTCGACTGCGTTTTGCCGACTCGGGCGAATCTACAACAATAAGTTTCTTTTTTAATTTCAGAAAATTGCCAAACGTATATGTGCCTCCCCTGCTATGCCGATATCGGGATCCCGGCTCTCCATGTAGTTGTTTATGATGGCCGAGACTTCGTCTTCGTACTTCTTAATGACGTCGTCGATATTATCGACTTCATACACTTTACTGAACCACTCAGCGCGGTGCTCCGTGACAAAATCCAGCGCTCTTTTCCAGTCGATGAAAAAACCATATTTGCAGCAGAATTCCTTAGCGATAGCATCAAGTAACATAGATATGTCGAACGGATAAGTTCGGGCGTGGCCATTCAAATACTTACCCTGGTACACATACAATCTCCTTAGAATTTGCATCTACATTCCTGCCAAATGGATATGACTGAGGGGGAAAAGTAGAAAAAGTGAATTTGAGAGAGCTGTAATTTAATCAAGCGTGAAATCAATCAGTTTCGAGATTGAAAATTTTGTTCAAAACATCAAGAAGGTGTATAAGCCAAGTCAAAAAAAATTTAATTTTTTTGCAAAAAAAGCGTTCGAGAAGAGTAATATATAGATAACCATATGCTGTCGGTAGGCATAAGCTGAACATTAAAACTGAATGATTCTCCACCATTAGTCCCATTGGTAAACGATCGCAAGCGATGCCGTGGGAAGTATTTTGTCTAAAAAGAGGCACTCTGCATTTTTTCAGTACCTTATATAATATATTACATATATTATTTATCGGGAAAATAGGGGCAATGATGAAGTGTAAAATGACCGGCAAAATATGGGACCGTTTTAAGCAAGGAGGTCACTTTATCATGACGGAAAGGAAAAAGGATATGAAAGTTATCGGCTTTAATGGCAGGCCAAGGAATGACGGCAACACCACCATGTTGATGGAGCGGTATGTGCACTTCAGGAAGGCAATCCAGAAAACTCAGTGAGAAGGAAACAAAGCTAGGGTATGATATTGGGATGGTACGATAGAAAAAAATCGGGGACGGTCGTACTAGCTCACTAATTCGGTAATTTGGGGGAATTTAACAAAGGGTGTTTAATAATTCAATATTGCTGTAGGGTGAAGTTTGGAGGACACCTATCTTAATTGTAACAATCTCTTAATACAACCATCACAATATCTAAACAAAATACATGTAACGTAGCTATAATGATTGAGATTGTCGAGGATTACATGTGAAGGAGCTGATGAAAAGATTGGCTCTGCATTCTATTTTCAAAAATCAGGTTATCGCATACATAGACAATCAACCGGAAAATCTAAATGCTATGCTCGAACTGGATACGCAGAAACAGATTCTCTTGCTTCATGCCTATACACTGTTTAAATCGAAACGCCGGAAATTCCCCTCCCACGCAGTGAGCGGGAAGGGATGTGACCTTACCGAGTTGATTTATGAAGGAGTGTTTTGTTGAAGGGAGAGAGAGCCGCTGTGGCTGAAATCGAGGCAAGACTTCTGTAGATGTTTTTTTTCATTAATGGTAAGGTATTGATAACCGGGTGGGAAATTAACAGGAGCAAAAAGGAGATGATAAAGTGAAAATTCAAGAGATCCGTGAAATTGCAAAGACGTGGGGAGTTGATACAAGAACCCAGCGCTCTAAACAGGATATCATCAGGGCTATTCAGGTTAGCGAAGGAAATTCAGCGTGCTTTCGAACTAAAGATACTTGTGAAAACGATTGTTTGTGGAAACAAGATTGTACGAACCAAAAATGATTTATCACAGTTGCAAAAGTACAAATAAGTAAACTTATATTCAAAAGATAATTCTTACAACAGCCAATATTAAAGATAATTGGTCTTCTCGATTTGTAACTGAGTATTAGATATGCCTGTCATTTCTGCCATTGATGTAGGATCAAATGCCATACGGATGGCCATTGCCTCTGTAGAAGAAAAGAAAACACTTCAAATGCTGTGCTTTTGCCGTGAGCCAATCCGACTTGGTCAGGACGTGTTCGCCACCAGCAAGATCTCAGCTCAGACAGCTCAGCGCTCCGTAGAAGCTTTCAAGAAATTCCGTTCCATTATTGATCAGCATCATGTTGACCGGATCAGAGCGCTCGGAACAAGCGCCTTGCGAGAGTCTCGCAATCGAATCGAGTTCATAAATGAGATTGCCGCAGCCTCCGGTATTGAGGTGACTCCCATAGGCGGCGATGAGGAAGCGCGTCTTGTCAGCAGAGCAGTTACGTCGAAGGTCAATCTCAAGAGTAAAAACGCCGCACTTGTCAATATAGGCGGAGGCAGCGCTGAAGTCATAATTCTTGAAAACGGCCAGGTTTCAACTACTGAAAGCTTTAGAATGGGAAGTGTCCGCCTCCTGCAAATGTTCGGCAATCAAAACCACGATGCAGACAATTTCATCTCCCTGGCGCGTGACTATCTTAAGCCCACTGGACGTTTCATTAAAACCAGGATTGGCAGAAGAAAATTAGACCTGTGCATCGGTACAGGCGGAAACGTCGAGGTGCTTGGAGAACTGAGAAAACAATTGCTAGGTAAACGAAGCAATGAATTCCTGTATGCCAAGGAATTAAAGCAGATTTTGGCTGAATTGCAGGCCGTTAGTTATGAGGATCGCATCATTAATCTGAAATTGCGACCTGACCGCGCAGATGTTATTCTGCCCGCCGCAGTCGTTCTTGAATTCTTACTTAAGCAATTTGATCTTTCCAAAGTAATGATCCCGCACGTAAGCCTAAAGGACGGGATCTTGATCGAATTGGCGGAAGAAATCGCCGGCCCCGACTACATTCATTTGCGGAATCAGGTCCTCCAGTCAGTTCGTGTCATCGGACGGAAGTTTGACTTTGATGAAAAACATGCCGAAACAGTGTGTTTTTTTGCAGAGCAACTTTTTGACGCAGCCCAACCCCTTCACGGACTTGACAGCAATGATCGGCTAATTCTTTCCGTAACAGCCTGGCTTCACGACATCGGTCAGTTTATAAATATCAACGATCATCACAAGCATTCGCTGTATATTATTAATGCATCGCCAATAGTGGGTCTAACGCCAATACAAAAAAAGATCGTAGCTAACGTAGCTCGTTACCATAACAAATCATTTCCGAAACTTCGCCATGAAAACTTTATTTCGCTTTCTGAAGAGGATCGGGAACGGGTAAAAAAACTCTCGGCTATTATCAGACTTGCGGATGCTATTGATTTCGAACATGTTGGTAGAGTCGTTAAACTGACTGCCTCCATGGCTAAAGATTGTCTGATCCTTGATCTCAACGGATCAAGTGATCTTTCTTTAACCAAGTGGGCTATAAGAAAGCAATCCACGTTGTTTCAGGACATCTTCCACATGGATGTTCAGGTTAATGCATGATGTTCTCAGGGAGTAAATTATGATACAGGAAGAAGCATCAATCAGCAAACCGAAACAAGAGAATGTAAATCTTGACGACCCTTTGCTCCAACTGGATCGTGAATTATCATGGCTTGAGTTCAATCGTCGGGTACTCGAAGAGGTGCAAGACAATACAAATCCCACTCTTGAAAGACTCAAGTTCGCCTCAATTTTCAGTTCGAACCTCGATGAGTTCTTTATGGTCCGTGTCGGCGGGCTTTACCGTATCCTCGAAATGGATGTCGAGGATATCGACCCATACCTCGAAATGTCTCAGCGAAAGCTCAACGAGATCGCGGAAAAAGCACGCGAACTAGTCACCGATCAGTACAAGTGTTTCGTTGGCGAAGTGATGCCGCAATTGGAGAGAGCAGGGATATCCATTCTCCGGATTGATGAACTCGATAAGAAAGAGAGCAATCGGCTTGAAGAGTACTTCGAGGAGCATGTTTTTCCTGTTCTGACGCCGCTCGCCGTAGATCCGGGTCACCCGTTTCCGTACTTGGGCAACCTCCGCCTCAACCTCATGGTCCTCTTTGAGGAAATGGTAGGTACAAAGAGACCGCAGGCCTATGCCTTCGTCGAGGTGCCCTCCATCCTGAACAGACTCGTCCCCGTCAAGGGAGAGGGGAACGGGTACAGATTCATCCTTCTTGAGGATCTCATCCGCCGGTACATCAATAGGTTGTTTCCCGGGATGAAAATCAAGAACACCATCGCACTGCGTCTGACCCGGAACCAGGATTATGATCTCCACGAAAATGAAGTCCTGGATCTCTTACAGTCGATTGAAGCCGTGATAAAGGACCGCTCAAATAAGATAGCTGTAAGGCTTGAGATCGATCCCGGCGCGCCGAAAAAAATAGTGAATATGATCCTCAAACAACTCGGCATTGAGGAACGGTTTGTCTATGAGATCAACGGTCCAATCAATATTTCTGATTTTCTTCCGCTTTATGACCTTCCTGTCGATGCGCCTCACAGGGACATTCCTTTCAATCCCCGTTTGCCGAAACGGTTCACATCCGACAAGGATGTGTTTTCAATAATCCGTGAAGGTGATGTGCTCCTGCACCATCCATACGACTCATTCGCCGTGGTGATGGAATTCTTGGATGCGGCGGCCGATGATCCCAACGTGCTCGCAATAAAGCAAACGCTCTATCGAACGGGAAAGGACTCCCCTGTCGTTGCCGCGCTACGTCGGGCAGCAGAGACGGGTAAGCAGGTGACCGCAATCGTTGAGCTGAAAGCCCGTTTTGATGAGAAGTACAATATCAACTGGTCAAAGCGGATGGAGGAGGCCGGCGTCAACTCCGTATTCGGCTTTGTTCAATGGAAAACGCACTGCAAGGCAACCCTTGTCGTGCGGCGCGAAGGTAAGCAACTGCGGCGTTACGTCCATGTCTCAACGGGCAACTACAACACTGTTACCGCGAAGATATACACAGACGTTGGCCTCTTGACATGTGATCCCGAATTCGGAAACGACGTCTCTGCACTGTTCAATGTTCTCACTGGGTTCAATTCATGGTCCAGTGGGGATATGTTAAAAACTGATACTGTAGCGTCGATGTTCCGGATATTCATGATCTCGCCGGTGACGACCCAGGATGCGATTCTTCGACTGATCGACCGGGAGATTGAGAAATCGAATCCCCAGAAGCCAGGCCGCATTATAGCGAAAATGAACGCCCTCATCGATACGAAGACGATCCGCAAGCTATATGAGGCGTCCCGGGCCGGCATACGTATTGATCTCATCGTTAGAGGCATTTGCTGCCTGCGACCGGGACTTCCGGGGATCAGCGAGAATATCCGTGTCACCAGTATTGTTGACCGTTTCCTCGAACATTCAAGGCTTTACTACTTCCACAACGGCGGGGAGCCGGAGATCTATTCCGGGAGCGCCGATTGGATGCCGCGAAATTTCAAAAGGCGCGTTGAGATCCTTTATCCTATAAAAAACGCCGATTTAAAGTCCCGCATCATGGATGAGATACTGATGACTTACTTGAATGACAATGTAAAGGCCCGCCTCATGCAGCCCGACGGATCGTATGTCCGAGTCAATCGAAAGGACGGGGATAAACCCCTACGGAGCCAGAGCGAACTCATAGCAATAGCCAGAAAAGGTGGCATTAAATCCCCACCTTATGAGGAATTCGTTACGAAAATCGGCCGCAAGAAACGTAGGAAGCAGTAAATGGGGCAAGAAAGATTGCGGAATGTGCAAACGCAAAACAAGGACAGAACGATGGCATTTGTCGTCGAAACGGCTCACACGTACGACCCTGATCCTTCTCACAGCGAACAGGTTACGGCACTCGCCCTTGCCCTCTTCGATGAGCTCCACGTACTCCATGGGTACAAATCGGGTGAGCGGCGCCTCCTTGAGATCGCCGGCCGTCTGCACGATATCGGCTGGTCAAGGGTTGTGTCGGGAAAACACCACAAGTTGAGCAGTGAAATGATCCGGGAACTTGATATCCCCGGTCTTGACGAGGAGGAACGTCTTGCGTGCGCCCTCATTGCCCGGTATCATACAAAGGCGCTTCCGGACCCATCCCGACATGGTCGGTTCGCGTCACTCGATCCAGGTAAACGTGAGCTTGTTGAGTGGCTCGCGGGCATTCTTCGTGTCGCAGATGGCCTCGACTGCAACCATACGAGTACCGTCAAACGGTTATCATGTACGGTCGGCGACAAAACGGTAACGATTCATCTCGAATGTTCGGATGGCTGCCGGCTGGAAATTGAAAGGTCCCGTCAAAAGCAGGAGCTCCTTTTGAAAAAAACAGACAGAAAGATCGTATACCGATGCTGATTGCTTTCATTTCCGATGTACATGGAAATATGCCCGCATTGCAGGCGGCGATTGCTGATGCAAAGGTGCACGGAGCCGGCCGGATTATCTGTGCCGGCGATATAACGGGATATGGTCCTTTTCCGGAAGATGTCTGCCGTTTCCTCAAGAATCGGCGCATCCCCACGATAATCGGCAACTACGATCAAAAAGTGATTGACATGGTGAAGCGGGGTAAGTCCGCTGCCGAAGGAATGAAACCGAAAAAGAAAGAAATCCTTCAATGGACCGTAGAACATATCAGCCGTGAGACAGAGCACTACCTTTCCGGTTTGCCGGATCGCTTGGACCTGAGACTTGCCGGTGGACAGAGGCTTCTTGTCGTCCATGGCAGCCCCGTTTCAATGGACGATACGATCTATCCGAGCATTACGAGGAAAGCACTGGAAGCAAAGCTCGGAGATATTCGTCCGGATATACTCGTCTGCGGGCACACACATATCCCATTTGTAAAGCATATCCATGGAATCCTCGTTGTAAACTGCAGCTCGACCGGACATCCGATCGACGGCGACCCGCGCCCCCCCTATGCACTTGTTGATGCCAAAACCGGCGCCACACCGCGGGGACATATCGTAAGGTTCATGTACGACAGGGATCGGACAATTGAGGCGCTCAACAAGACCAGCCTGCCGAAAGGGCTCCAAAAGGATTTTGCAGAGGGAAACAAGAGGAGATTCCTGCAATGACCAGGGGGAAGAAACCTGTGGAGATAGAACTAAAGCTCGTTCTCACCGGTCAGGGAGCGGAGTCAGCAATTGTCGCAAAAATGCGCGAAAACAAGTACGCGATCAAGGAACTCGACAAATTAAGAAACATTGACATATATCTGGACACGTTTGACTGGCTCCTAATGAAGAGCAAGCTTGCGCTGCGATATCGCGTAACAGATGGTGCAGCGATGTATACAATCAAGAGCATCGGGACAATCGGAGGCGGGATCGCAAAAAGGATGGAAACGGAAGTGCCGCTCGAGGCGCCGGTCGATGCCCCATCGGAGATTCACATAAAACAGATCAGGGAACTTATCGATCCTGTCATTTACCCACGAAAACTCCTTGAACATATTCAGATCCGCACGGAGCGTCGGCGTTATCATGCCCTTACACCGAAGGGAGCAGAAATAGAGCTTGCCTTTGATACTTCCTGCTTCTCTTTGCGAGGACTCCATAAGCCACGACGTGCACAACAGCTCCAGGAGATGGAGGCAGAGATCATCGACGGTTCGGAGGCGGCATTGAAGTCCCTCGCGCTGCTGCTCAGCCGTGAATTCCCCTATCCGCCGTCAACCGCATCGAAGCTGGAAGTTGCGATTGATCGTCTCAAGATTGTAATTCCTTCAAAGAAGCTGCCTGAAAAACTCAGGGTTCGACTCGACGACCGTCTTGACCTCACCGTTCATAAAATTCTGCACTATCAGTTTAGCCGCTTTCGTGAACAAATTCCCGGTGTAAAGCGTGATATAGATACGGAGTTTGTGCATCAGGCGCGTGTTGCAACGCGGCGGATGCGTTCAGCTCTGCGTCTGTTTCGCAATGCGGTCCCTCACGCCACGGGCACCTACCTCGAAGGCGAATTGAAATGGCTTGGCGAAACGTTCGGAGCAGTACGCGACCTTGATGTTTTTCTTTTGAATCTATCCCGGTTCAAAGAGCAGATACAACACTTCCCTGGGAAAAAGAAGAAGGTTTTTGAGGATTGGATTGAGAAGCACCGCCGCACACCGGTCAAGGCTCTTATCAATGCGCTAGAATCGCCGCGGTATGAAAGTTTTGAGCGGCGTCTTATCAAGTTCTTTGAAGGGCCGCTGGCCGCGCGTCCACGGGCGACGCAAGCAGTAAAACTGGTTCGTGAGATGGCGCCTATGATAATCACCGATAAATTAGATTCCGTCATTGAGCAGGGACGTACCGTTCTCGAAAACCCGAAGCTTAAGGAGTTTCACCGTCTGAGAATCCAGATGAAACGGCTCCGCTATGCGTGTGAATTCATGGCGCCTGCATATGACGGTGCGCTTGCTCCGTTTATTGACCACACCGTCGAACTGCAAGACTGTCTCGGGGAGATCCAGGATACCGTCTTCACCAGGGAATTCATTGACTACCTGTTCGAAGACTGGAAGGACAAACTCGTTGAACCTGTAGTCGTATTCATCCTCGGTGAGATCTACCAACTCCAAGGTGAAATAGCGAAAGAACGCCAGGAAGGGTTCAAAAAGATATGGGAGCGATTCGCATCCGAGGAAACAATCAGACATCTTAACGAGACCCTTTCCATACAAACAGCAGAAGAAAAATAAGATTTCGGTGTTCAGCTATAATTATAACTGGTTAGTCAGATATTTCTTGATGGTCTGATGGTGCGATTCAGTGGTGGTGCGCGCCCGAGCCTTCCGCTGCGACCGGGTTTTAGATGGCCCCAATTCCTACATGTCTGACAGACGCAGGCGGTACTTGGACGCAATGTAATTCGGCATATGGTAAAAATGTGGCAATCAACACGTGACGTGGAAAAGACTTATGACTGCACCTTTTGCTTTGTTCCAGTATTCTATTGCTTTAGGCGTTGGCTGCAGAGTCACTTTGCATTTCTTTTTCTTCAAGTAATCAGCCGCCTCTTCTGAGAGTCTCACCATGCCTTCTTGGCCTGAGCCTATTATCAGTCGTTCTGCACCGTCTTGATAGATGTGCTTCACCTCTTCCAGTGAAATAGTATGTGATGTTCCGTAGACAGCTTTTGATAATTTCTTCTTTCGCTTTTTTATCTTGCCGGACAGTCGAATAACGATATCGTATTCGATCTTTGAACCTTCGATGGTTATATAACCGAACCCTGTGTCACTGATGTCAGGTTTCATTTCGTCTCCTCCTATGTTGTCCTCTCTTCCGGCTACTCATCACGTCGTTTTTGATTCGACTTGATAGGATGGATGTCTACCATTCATTCTGTCTTTAAGAAAAGCATTATCAAGCAGGATTTTCGCAGTCTGTCTTAAGGATTTTTAAAGCCGTAAATTGGGATATTCCTGACAGCGGATCACTGCCGAACAATGAAAGATAAACTTAAGTTCCATTGAACTTAATAGAACTGAGGATGAAGATGGTTTAATCATCACTCCTGCAAAGAAAAAATACCTGTACTCACCGAGAATGCTTCTCAATACCCTATTATAAGTTCCTTGACCTTCTTGCTCACAAGGATATGCAGAAATATCTTCACACGAGCCTGCATTTGCAAATCAGCAAGGACGCTCGTGTAAATCGGAGTTATCTCCCCTGTTGCTTTGCGGAGTTTTTTTGCCAGTATCTCAATAGAGGTCAGATGAATTTTCTTCTCATTATCATTGCCAGATAAAACCAGTGCCATAAGCATCTATTCCTTCCACTTATCCATAATAGTTAGGTTTTCTTGAGAGGATCTTGTATCGACGGCCAATTTCCATCTTTCCAAAATATCTCATTGAAGCCGCTGTTTCCGCTTCACTTCTTGCCTCAGGTAATAATCGAATTACGGCAAGCGTATGATATATTTCTTGTTTAACAAAAGACATTATCCAATCCCTCATTTTCGCATGCGAATCGCCTTTCACATCCTATGAGACTGTCTTGATCTGTGGGTGACATTATTACCGAACCTACTCTTGCCATATCTTCCTTCTTTTTTTGATAAGGCATTGCTTTCTAATTGGAAAAATATAGGGAAGTTCTGTTTGAATGTTTTATTTATAAAAATGCTAATTCATACATTGGTTAGAGGCAATAATAATATAATTGGTGTAACATGGTAGGGAATACTTACTATTATTTTAATTTTCATGACCTGCCCCATTTAAATAAATTGAGGTCGGTGTCCTTGGCATTATGTATTCTATCTTAGGTAACCATCGCATCTCATGGCACGAATGCTTTTGTTTTCCTCAGGTTGATGTCTTATATGAATCATATGCATTGAACAATGACAAGGAAGAATAAAATAAAAAGTAGGATTTAGTTTACCCATGTTACCCGTGACGAATTGCTGAGTTTTGTAGAATCATCGTCGAAGAGGAGAGGCGGTATGTGCACTTCAGGAAGGCAATACGGAAACTCCGTGACAAGGAAATAAAGCTAGGGTATGAGATCGGGAGGGCACGATAGGGAAAAAATCGGTGACGGTTGTTTATTGGTCATGGTTTTGTTTTAATAGCAGTTTGCGGATAGATTTCAATTCCCGCCGACGTTCCGCGGTGGTCTTGGGATAGGCCATCTTAAGTTCATTGAGCGCATCAAGGACAATTTGAGAAACAATCAACCGGGCATTCCCCTTATCATCGGCAGGAACAATGTACCAGGGCGCGTGATGGGTGCTTGTCGCGGTCAGGCAAGCCTCATAAGCCTCCATGTAATGCTTCCAGTAGTTCCTCTCGTTAATGTCCGAGAGACCGAATTTCCAGTTTTTGTCCGGCTCATCAATGCGCTCGAGGAATCGCTTTCGCTGCTCGTCCTTCGACAGGTGAAGGAAGAACTTGATGATCCGGGTGCCGTTCCGGTGGAGATGCTTTTCCAAGTCCACGATGGAACGATACCGCTCCTGCCAAATCGTATTTTCGTCCAGCAACTCGTCCGGGAGACCTTGTCCGTGAAGAATCTCCGGATGCACGCGAATGATTAATACCTCTTCGTAATAGGAACGGTTGAAGATGCCGATCCGACCGCGTTCGGGCAGGCGGCAAATCGCGCTCCAAAGAAAATCGTGCTTCAGTTCTTCAGCAAGCGGCTGTTTGAAACTGAAAACCTCGCAGCCTTGCGGATTGACGCCAGACATCACGTGCTTGATGGCCCCGTCTTTGCCAGCTGCGTCCATGCCCTGAAAAACCAACAGCACCGAATAGCGATTGTAAGCGTAGAGCAGACTTTGCCGCTCACTTAGTTCCTCGATGTGTTCAGCGAGGATTTCTTTATAGTGCTCCTTCGACATGTAGTAGGGCTTGACCCACGTCGGCCATTGTTTGAATTTGACCTTTTCTCCTGCGGGGACCTGGAAATGTTTGGAACTGATCTTCATCCTCATCCTTTCGACAGTGCCAACCGCGTTATTTATGTGTGTTTATTTATGGGGTTCATTTTTCCTAATCTCCCGCTCCGCCTGCTCCCGGTCCTGAACTGATAGACCGTCCTGGCGTCCTCACTGCTTGTACAGTTCATAGGCACGCTTGGCGATCTGCGGCGTCAAATCGGACGGTGTCTTGACTTTGGTGGGATCAAAAATCCGACAGGCGCAGTTTCACGCAGTCATTCACGAGGAACCAAGCCAGAGCATTGCCCCAAACGAACAGTGCCCAGCCCCAGCCGAGAGGTGTCATAAACAGCCCATAAACCGCAATCAGAGTCGCCTGAATCTAATAAAACTGAGGGTGAGGATAGTTTAATCATCACCCTTTCAAAGAAAACAAAAAAATACCTGTACCCACCGAGAATGCTTCTCAATGCTCTATAAGTTCCTTCACCTTCTTACTCACAAAGATATGAAGAAATGTCTTCACACGAGCCTGCTTTTGCATATCATCAAGGATGCGCGTGTAAATCAGAGTTACCTCCCCTGTTGCTTTGCGGAGTTCTTTTGCCAGTATCTCGATAGAGTTCAGATGGATTTTCTTCTCAGTATCAATGCTAGATAAAACCAGTACCATAAGTATCTATACCTTTCACTTATCCATAATAGTTAGGTCATCTTGAGAAGCTCTTGTATTGTAGGCCAATCTCACTCTTTCCAAAAGATCTCACTGAAGAAGGCTCCGAGGGGATATTAAACTTCCCCTGGAGCCTATGATATTGTCACCTTCAGGAATCTCCTTATCATACGACACGCTACAGAAGATTAAGTGCTTTGTTGATGGGTTTACTGAGCTACGAGGGTAAATTATAAGAAGAGAATACTCATATGCTAATGGATAGTCAAGAGGGAAATTTCCTCTTCTAGTTACCACCCATATCATTGATTTTATTTAGAAATGTTAGACTCCGGACGGAAATTCCAAAAAAATATTTCAGGAGAAGCACTTATTGTGTTCTCTTGTTTGTCATGTTCTTTTTAATGGGCCGGCATTTCATATATCGCTGCCTCTCTTCCGTAATTTCCCAAGTTCCCGAGGAGTTGATCTTTGTCTTGGCCTTATCCCGGTTCTGATGGCCGTTATCTATAAACAGGATCCCATCAGGCTTGGATATCCGGTTAAGCTCTTTTAAGAATATGGTAGGATTTGCAACCATATGGAACATATCCAACGCATAGATAAGGTCGATGCTGTCATCGTTCAAAGGACATCTTTCCTTCGAGGCTGCCAGAGCGGTTACATTGTGCAGATTTTCTTTTGAGATGCGTTTCTTGACAGATTCAATTGCCAGTTCATGAATATCAATTGCATAGACCCTACCCCCAGTGCCCACGAGTTCAGATGCTTTCCTGATATATGATCCCGGCCCACATCCATAATCAACAACGCTCTGACCTTGGCGGATGCCAAATTTATCCAGAAGCTTATCCTTTTGAATAAATATATCTCTTATCTTAAACATCAAAGCAATTATTCTGAATGCCAGATCAGGCATCCTGTCCATGCCTCTGCCAAAGATGTTTACTCGCATAAATGAATCTCCCAAACTCATTCCTCCGCGTTTCTATTTTTTCTCCCCAAACAAGTGGGCAAAGACCGGAGATATTGATTCCTATCCTAAAACGCGGCTGTTATGCAATTGTAAAATCCGGGTGAAAGCTGGTTTAAACGGATACCAGTTCATCTGGTCTCCTTTATTATGACATGATCACCTGACAAAATTGTATGACAGACTGCCCTCAAAAAAGGCCCGAAAACGGCTGACGGATAGAGGAGGAACCGAGTAATCCGGCGTGATGGGAGGGAATAAACCCGAAATCGAAGACTGGATGGCAGAAATTCATTCGATCTTCATACAAAAGTCATACTTTTGTAATACTTGTGTGATACGATCTCTCAAAATTCAGAATCACCAATATGCTCCTTCACCGGACTAAAGCTTTAAGCGCTACGGTGAGACGCCATTCTGAAGGGTCCTTTGCTGACCGGGTTCCACCGATTCCTGGAAACAGAAAGCCCGAACCGGATGTTTTTCGGTTCGGGCTTTTTTATTCTTCACCGCAGAGCACCCAGCAGGGAGCAGCCGCAGCTAGAAAACTTTAAGGGGACTCAGATGAACACAGACATTTCAGCCGTTGCAATATCGGATAGGAAAAACCCAACCCTTTCCCCTTTCCGTCCGAGAGAGAGGGCTGGGATCAGAAACCAACGGACTATTTTTTTAATATTTTCAAAAGGAGAAAAGGGATGAGAAAAGCGGTAATGATATCTTTCCGAACGAGCCAGGAACTGAAGGAATCCTTGGATCGGATCGTTTGCGAATCGAACAGTTCGCGGTCCTCCATAATCGAAATGATTATGCGCGATTTCCTTTCTCGCAGTCAAGAAAAATGGACCCATGTGCCAAACGGCATTGGCCGAATGGAGCTCTGTGTTACGGAGGAAGAAGGGAGCCGCCCGGAAAAGAATGTCTACCTCCTTCTGGGCGGCGTCCGCATCGATCTTCCCAAGAACCTCCAAAGCAAGATTTCCCTGAATGAGAAGACAGGCATCTATCAAATCGAATTTGCGGCCACTGAAGAAGAAAGTATTTCCTCACCGGAGGGGTCCAGGAGGGGAACAAAGACTGAAATAGAATTTCGCGATCAAACGATAAGAAAAGAGGGCGCGCCGAATGCGTAATCTGCATAATTGTTTCGGAGGAGGATTTGGTCGGCATCGAGTGCGGCCGCCATGAAGACTCAAACCGAAAGGGAGGAAACAAGGAGTTCTCGGAACCGTCATAAATTTTTCTTTAAACGCCCAAGGGCAAAAACTATCAAATAAATAAAAGGGAGGAATTATGAAAAAGAAAGTAATCGTCACAATCGTTCTGGTCATTATCATTTGTTGCGCAGTAGCGGCTCAGAGTGTCGCCTGCATGACCGTCGGTCCCCTGGCCGATTCCACATTCTCCGGCGACAATGAGTACATTCTCGTGTTTAAAAAGGGCGTGTCCTGGGACGATGCAGCAGCGGAAGTCGCGAGTTGGGGCAGCTCTTACCATCTCGCCACCATTACAAGCAAGACGGAACAGAGATATGTACAAAAATTACTGCAGGGGGTTAACGGCGAGTTCTGGATCGGTGGGTATCAGGATGGATCGAACAAATGGCATTGGGCGACAAATGAACCCTGGAATTATCACAGATGGTCGAAGGGGGAACCTAACGATTATTATGGCCACGATTCGGAACAACACCTTGCCATATGGAGCAAATATAGGAAGCACGCCTGGATGTGGAATGACGAGGGAAACCTTAGGAACATCTCGGGTTTTTTAGTAGAAAGGGAAATGGGAGAAAATAATCCTCCTAATCCAGTAGTTCCAATTCCGGGCGTGGTGTGGCTCTTGGGGTCTGGATTGGCCATGTTAGGGGGGGTTCGGGTGGTCAAAGGGAGAGTATCTTAATCGTTATGTTACTGTTATACTGAGCTTGTCGGAGTGTGACCACACTTCGACGGGCTCAGTATGACAACTTTCTCTCTTTTGCTTTTAGCAACGGATCTGCCGTAGTACACTGTACTTCGATCTTTCACTCTAAACCTTTCTCATGCGTTCGTGTACATCAGGACCTTACTGAATCATAGTGTTCCCAACGCCTACCACTTATCTGGCTTGCGGCACAGTGGGATTGACAGGTTTATCCTCTTTACCGTTGATGACTTTCTCGCCCAGCAGACTTTCGAGTTTTGGGATATCGGCGCCGGAAACCGGTCTGCCGTAAATGATGAAGAATGGCGTCCCTGAGACGCCAAGCTTTGCAGCCGCGGACTCATGAAGCTTGATCAGGTCTTCGACTTCAGCGTTTGTGCAGGTCTCATACTTGCCGCCATCGATTTTGCCTTTCATCACCTCTTCGAATGCCTTGCTTCTCTCCTTCTGACAGAGTATATAACGCACCTTGTTCTTGGCATCCGGGTGCATTGGGAGGGCAGTGAAGAAGGTGTATTTGGTCACATCAGTCCGAGACTCAAAGAACTGTGCCGCCCTGCGGCAGTAAGGGCAGTCGGGATCGGTGAACTCTATCACTACGTGCGGTCCGTTACCGGTCTTGATTGCTTTATCGAGAGGTAAGTCCTTGGCCATCTCGGCCATCTGCTCATCGGCCTTGGCCGATATCTCTTTCATCCGTTCAGCGGTCAGATTCCGCTTTGTTTTGTCGAACATCTGTCCCAGGATGAGGATGCCTTCTTGCGGTGCAAAGTAGAATATTCTCTTCCCCCCTACTACTTCATAGATCCCTTTTACCGGCGACGGAGATACAGAATCGAATGCAAAATCGGGGAATGTTGTTTTCAAAATCTTTTCAACGTCTGTCCCGGCAATAGCCGTTCCTGCGCAGCAAATCATCACTACCCACACCATAACGCAGAGCATCTTTTTCATCATCAGCCTCCTCCTCGGTTTCAATTACAAAAAATTTCGGCGCTCCTTGAAGCTAGCTTTCTTATATCACAATTGTTTTATTCAGATTAAAATCATGTGAACATTTTGTGAAGCTTGCTCAAAACGTGGTTGATACAGGATGCACGACGGTTTCCTCCTCTCGGTGTTAAATCACCGCAACGGTAAGCACCTCTTTATCAACGGAATAAGTACCTGATATCAAGGCAATATTATTCGTTAACAAAAACATCATTATTTTGTCATAACAACACAACAGAAGATGTTTATAAACGCGCTGGTATAACGGAAATGCCTGACCGACGAAGAATTAACATGGATAACGGTGCTTGTTCCAACAAATCTCAGGTTTCGAAAACTCTGCCTCCGGCGCTTCCATTGAACATACACAGAGATCTACGGTTCCGATTTCGTGCCTAATCATCGTGAATTGCATGTGTAAAAAAAGAGGATTCACAGTAATCAAGCTCCTCATTGTCGTCGTTCTCGTGGGGATTGTGTTGTCGGTTGACCTACCGGTCTTATACGGCATGTATGCCACGTGCAATGCCCCTATGCGCGCGCCGGAAGTCATGGCTTACGTTTCCAGTCATTGACGGGCATTTTGCTGACCATATATTTGGAATCAGAAAACCCGGATCGATCAAAGGAATATAATTGATCGGTTTGGGTTTTTTTATGAACCTGCGTCTTATGGATATGATGATGCATGCGGAACTGGAAAAATGTGTTTCAGGCATATTATTGCCGGTGATATTAAGTCGGTGACTGAAAAAAGTATATCACAAAAAGAACAAACCATAAATGGAGGTGATGGTTGTGTCCCGAGAAGGAAAAGTTGAAACTCAGCGTACGGGTTACAGGCGCCTTCTCTTCCGATTTTCACTTAACGCTCTTGTCTTTTATGTTGCGGCAAGTCTGCTTCCCGACCCCGTTTACGCGCCGGTCAATCGACTGACAGCCAAACTCACAAGTCTGCTGCTCGGTGTTTTCGGTATGCCAATCGTTGCCAGGGGGGAATATCTTTTTGCAGACGGATTATCCGTATGGATCGTCCCGGAATGCACACCGGTTTTCATGATCCTTATTTTTGCGGTTTTTCTCTTTTCTTTTCCGGCGACGCCTGCGGACAGAATTCAAGGTCTGCTCGCCGGTATGCTTTTTCTCACCGCGGCCAATACTCTCCGCCTGGGCTTGACCATCGCCCTCGGCTCGGCCGTACCGTCATGGTTCAATTATTTTCATGCCTACATCGGTCAGATCTGGACGATTTTGATTGTACTGGTCACCTGCCATGTCTGGGTCCGCTTCTGCGACAAGACAAAAAAGCCTGGCGCGATCGGAAGATTTGTCGTCGGATTTGCTGTTGCGTCGAGTACCCTCTTTATCATCTGGATTCCGCTCAATCAGGGCTATATTATCTCCAGTGATGCATTGCTGAGTTTCATTTTTTCAATTTTCGGGGCCAAAATTATATTTGCCCATCACCATGAAATCTATTACCACACCGTCAACCTTGTAGTCTTTGGCGCACTTGTTCTTGCCGACGACGGCATGACACGAATGTCAAAAACCAGAGCGCTGCTCATCGGAACGGTTATTTTAGCGGCGCTGCATCTTGTTCTTCGCGTCTTCAATGTCATTGTTGTCGGATACGGATTGATGGATTTTCTCCCGGTGGCGACAGCGGTCCACCTCACAGCGCAATCGCTTATACCGCTCGTTCTTTGGCTCACCTTGGGAGGGGGGCTGTCGATCCGATGGCGCTTGATGAATATTCGTTTTGCAAAGGTGCGCCCTGCGATACTCTGTATGGTTTTACTTTTATTCCTCGGAATCCTTGCGCTTGGCCGGCCCCTGCCGGTCTGTGCCCAGGCGCGGCTCATTGACGAGGCGGGCATCCTTCGCGGCTTTAATAGCAGCCGGGCCACGACCTATGTTATCGTGAACCTGGCGGATCCCGGACGGGAGGACATGAAACGGCCGGAGGGCAGGGTGACGCGCCGGCAAAATGTCAGGTGGATACAGCAACGGGTTTTAATGGGGTTAAACGCAAACCGGGTAAAAGTCACGAACTTTTTTGATTACCACGCCGGATTTGCCGCTGAGGTGACCCGTGGAGGACTTGAAGATCTGCGCCAACATGGCGACGTCTTCTCCATTGAATTGGATCGTAAGCTTCAGATTCACACCGCCCAGGGGATCCCGCTGATTGATGCCTCTGCCGTTCGCGGCACTTACAACGGCCAGGGCGTGGCCATAGCCATTGTGGATACGGGCATCGACTACACGCACCCGAAGCTTAGCGCCAAGGTGCTTGGCGGCTACGACTTTGGCGGGGAGTATAACAACCCCGCTGTCCAGGATGCTGATCCGATGGACGTAAACGGCCACGGCACAAGCTGTGCGGGCATCGCTGCGGGCGATACGGGTACGACGGGTGATTATATCGGCGGGGTGGCCTACGGCGCGAAACTCTATGCCGTCAAAGTCACTCACGGCTCGACCGGGGAGGCCTATACTTCGGACATTATTGCGGGTTGGGAGTGGTGCATCACGCACCAGAATGACAATCCGAATTATCCGATCATGGTCATTAACACGAGCATGGGAAGCGGACAGTTCACAACGGCCTGCGACAGCTACTCCACCGCCATGACCTCAGCTGCCGCCAATGCCGTCGCCGCGGGCATTACGATTTTTGTGTCTTCGGGAAATAACGGCTATTGTAATGCAATCGCCTGGCCATCCTGCATATCGCATGTGATCGCTGTGGGGGCTGTTTTTGATGCGTCTCTGGGGACTCTGGGGTTTTGCGTGGATCCATCATCCTGTGCGCCCAATCAGGGGACGCATGCCTCTTGCAGTCCAAATCCAGTTGCCTGGTCTTACTCGATTACACCGGACCGGGAAACGCCCTATTCCAACACAGCGCCGATTCTCGGGCTTTTAGCGCCGTCGCACATGGCCTATACGACCGCTAAAGGGGGTTCTTACGTGAGCAATTTTGGCGGCACTTCGGCGGCTTCTCCCTATGCGGCGGGCGCCGCTGCTATACTGCAAAATGCTGCGAAGGAAAAGTTGGGTTATTTTCTTAC
Organism: Syntrophales bacterium; assembly: GCA_035542475.1. Classification (GTDB taxonomy): domain Bacteria; phylum Desulfobacterota; class Syntrophia; order Syntrophales; family UBA2185; genus DATKLL01. The sequence goes on along the minus strand of DATKLL010000148.1, from coordinate 27,467 downwards.
ACCGGCTGATGTGCGGTCGATTCTCGTCAGCACGGGGGATCCTTTGACGGATGTCAAGATCAACTACGGCAAAACACGTATCAACCTCGAAGCCGCCATCAATGCCTCGACATCCTCGCCTGTTCCTGCCCTCAGTTATGTGGGGTTTTTGGTGCTGGTGCCGGCCCTGGCTGCGGTAGCGGTATTTGGAATGCGGCGAAACCGATTAGAGAAAAAATAAGATCAGAGAATCTGCCGCTCGCCTCATGTTCTTATTCCTCCTGTGCCGGGAGATGTCCTTGCCCGCCTTCAGAAAATTATGCAATAACTTGCATAATATTGGCATGTTATCACTAATTAACAAAAACATCATCATTTTGTCATAACAACACAACAGAAGACGTTTATAAATGCGCTGGTATAATGGACATGCCTGACCGACGAAGGATTAACATGGATGACGGCATTTAAAATTACAGTCATATATGGTCATACAGGGAACTGATGCTTCAACTTTTGCTAAAGTTAGAGTGCTTGTCCCGATAAGTATCGAGTTTCGAAAACTTTTCCTCTGGCAATTCCATTGAACATGTGCAGACATCTACGGTTTCGATTTCGTGCCTAATCATCGTGAATTCGTCAGCGAGTGCATTTCCTTAGCTTGCTGCGGAGAGATTCAATTGCATGTGTAAAAAAAGAGGATTCACAGTCATCGAGCTCCTCATTGTTGTCATTCTCGTGGGGATGGTGTTGTCGGTTGCCCTGCCGGTTTCATACGGCATGTATGCTACGTACAATTCCTCTCTGCGCGTGCAGGAGGTCATGGCTTACGTTTCCGAATTGAGGCGGGACGCTTTCCTTTACAGTGAAAGGAAGGTTATTTCATCGCAGGACGGTAATATGACAGTCGATGGGGGAAAGAAAATATTCGGCGGGATAAATGTCCATCTCTCTGAGTCCATCGTTTTTTTTCCGAATGGAACATCGTCCGGGGGCATAATTGTATTGAGCGTGGACGACGTGGTCCAGCACCTTGTGGTTAAAGCCCCGCTGGGTGATCTTTCCCTTGAAAGAAGAGGGACATGAGAGGAGACGATTCGCGGGGATTTCTCGTCCTGGAGGTATTGATTGCCGGCCTCATCCTGACAGCAAGCATCGCAGCCGCCATGTATCTTTTCAGAGTGGGATTCAACCACATGGAGAGAGTGAACCAGGTCAATCTCCTGTCCGCAAAGCTTTTGCAGGCAGGAAGTCTCCTGAAGATCATAGAGCTGGAAAGACAATCTGGAACGGAAGACATGGGAGATGGCGTGATTATGAAATGGGTATCGCACCTTCTTGCTCAGAATAATCGGGACCGGTCAGGGACTGCTTCTGCAAGCGGGGTAATGGTCAGAAGAAATCTCTCACACGATCTATTTCTATATCGAGTCGATTTTGTCTTGGAATTTAAAAAGTCGATCAGGGAGTATCATATCCATGTCTTTCGTTCACGGCCGTTATCATGGAGGTGAGAGACGCACCGCTCCTGGTTACAGCCTGATAGAGGTCGTTGTGGCCATGGCCATTTTTTCAGCAATGCTCCTATTAGGGGGAATGGCCTTGAATCAGGGGTTGATGCAATACCAGGGACTTGTTGATAAAGGGCTCTGTTTCTGGGATTACGCTCAGAAAATCTGGACAGATAAGAGTTTTCATTCAACCATTGATTATTATGTGAATACGAGCGCACAGGGCTGGTTTCCTTATTTCAGAGGAAATCAGGAGGGGATCTCGTTTGTGACTCTGGCGCCTTTTGCCGGGGATCTCCCCGTCGTCGTCTGGATGAGAAAAGAAGTGACGGCAGATGGGAAAATAAGTCTGGTTTATTATGAACTCCCCGTTTACGCCAAGTCGTTCGAAGATCTCAAGGAAGACCTTGCGTCGGGCGCCTATCGGAAAGGTCAATCCGTCAAAATCCTCGAAGGTGCTGACAGGGTTCAATTCGAATTTTACGGTTATGATGTTCGAGATGAAAAGCATAAATGGCGGAGTATATTTGAAGGAGCTGAGACAAAACAGCTCCCCCTGCTGGTTCGAGTCGACTACACGCGAGGTGGTGAAAACAGAATGTTCATGTACGCAATGCATGTGAATTCTCAGTGGAAGCGAGGCTATGAAAAACTATACGAGCAATGAGCGAGGCTCCGTGACCATTCTGATCGCGCTTCTGGCGGCGGTGATTCTTGCCATTGGCCTGGGTTTCAACTGGCTGGTCAAAGAGCATATAAGAACCTCAGAGGGGCTGCGTGACAAGGCCGAGGCCATCATCAAGACCCGTTCAGCCTATGACACACTTATCTACATCATGCTTACAGGGCAAATTACGGAGAATGGAATAGTGATTGCGCAGAGTGATATTACTGATCTGAAATCCATACCCCTTGACGGATCGGAAGTGATGATCTCTGACGGCGTCTTTGTAATGGCTCAGGACAGCAACGGACGCCTGTCTCTCACAGCGCGAAACCAGGAGGCCCTGCAAAGGCTTGTCACCAATGAAACAGACTCCGAGCGGGGCGCTATATTTACGGATAGCTTTCTGGACTGGATCAGCCAGGGTGATATGGCCCGAGTAAACGGGGCCAAGGCGCCATATTACAGAAACCACGGGTTTCCCTATACGCCCCGTAAATATGATCTTCAGTACCTGGAAGAGATGAAACTCATAAGGGGCGTTGACGCCGATCTTTTCAGTCGACTGGCTTCTGCGGTGACGATCCTGCCGACCACGGGCTTTAATCCAAATACGGCCGGTGATTCCGTCTTGAAGGCATTTCTTAATATCGATGACAGCAAGGTGGCGAAGATAAGGGACTATGTCGCAAGAAAGACAATAAGAGCCATGCCGGAACTTGTCGCGTTAACGGGCAAGATGCTTTATCTGGAGAAACAGAAGGGATGGTTTGCGCCGTCATACTATATGGATATTATCGTTCGCACCGGCAGTCCCCGCAGCCTTTATAAAATCAGCGCGGGTCTAACGATAGGTGAAGGTACTTTTTATCCCTATTTCATTCACTACTGGCAGGAGGAATAGTCGGGTGGCTAAGTGGCAAGCCGCATATTGGGGAGAAAAAGGCGTGGACGTCTACCAGATGATCGGGCAGATGGCCGGGGAGGGATACGCAGAGCTGCTTTATTCAGGTCCTCTTGATGGGCTTAAGCCCATGAAAGGGGGGATGCAGCGGCGGACTCTTATTGTAGGGAGAAGTAATGCTATCCGCTTAAGGAAGCGTTATCCTCCGATGAAGAAGGATAAGCTCCGTCGTGCGGTGGAAATGGAAATCCCGACCCTTTTCCCCATAGCCGATTGCTCTTTTCACTGCAGGATTGCCGAGACGTATAACACTCACGTCATGCTGGATATATGGGCATGGCAACGGGAACCTGTGGAACGTTTGCGGGCGTCTTTTCCATTCCGTTATGTCATTCCCGAAGATATTGCTTTTCTTTCTTCGCCATCCGGGATTTTCATTTATCCATCCGGCTCAAAGGTAGAGGTCATTGCCTGTGGAGAGGGACGATTCATGGATGCAGCTTCATACCCGGCCGCCGATTTCTCGAAAGCAGACCTGGAGCGGTTCCTCGCGGGCCTTGCTAATGGTTTTTCCGAAATTAAGGAAATCAGTTTCTACGGCAATACCTCAGTGGACGTGCCGTCTTCCCTCATATCCCGTGTGAAGGGGCTTCAGAGAATCGATTATCCGCCGTTCCTCAACGCGGTTGCTGAAATTTCTCTCAAGCCCTTCCGCTTGAAGACAGGGATAGCGACTCTATATCTCAACAGAACACTCCTGCTTCGCTTTGCCCTCTATACTGTTCTTGCCTATGGACTGATGCTTTTTTTGACTCTTAAGGATTATGACAAAGCCCTGACTGATTTGAAGGACAAATCAATATCAATCGAGAAGGAGATAAACGTCCTGGAACGTGGCGGCATGGCGCAGGGAAACCCGGAAACGATAAAGGATTTCGATGCAAGAATGAAGGGAGCTGTCACGCCCCTGAGAGTCCTCGATGTTCTCGCTGCCGATCTTCAAGAGGAAAGCTACGTGAAAAGCCTGGTTGTCAATAATGGCATAGTTGAGATGACGGTGTCGGCCCGTGATCCCCTTTCAGTCATCAAGCAACTCGGTAAAAGTGAACGGATCGGGAAGGTGAGCCTTAAGGGATCACCGATGAAAGAGACCTCCACGGGAATATACAACTGTGCTTTGTTGCTGGAGATAAGGCCATGAAGGGATTATTCGCGATCGACAGCAATAACTGGGTGAAAACCATTGGTGTATATATTATCCTCATCCTTGCGCTCTTGCGGTTCCTCATTTATCCGCTTCATGCGGCAGTCAATGATAGACGGGCTCATCTTGCTCTTCAGCAGGAGACTTACATGCTGAAAGCCCGGATTCTCGAGCAGGCGCAGCAGGCACAAAGTGCGGGGGTCACGCAAGACCTCGATAAGGCGCGTACCGCCCTGTATCCGCGGGAGGCCCGTGTCTCTGATATCCAGTCAGAAATGCTGGCTACCATCTTGAAATACTCGGAAGACAAGGGTCTGACCGTCCTGGGATTCGAAATGCCGGAAGCGGCCATCGGCAAGAAGATCAGTGAAGTGCCCGTTGTGCTCAGACTTGCGGGCAGTGCCCGATCTTTCGTCGAGTTGTTGAAAAGCATGAAGGAAAATAAAAAGACCCTCGCGGTCAAGGCCATGGAGATTTCCGTAAGCGGCCAGGGGATGACTTTTTCCATGACGGTAAGCGCCTTCCGGATGGAACTATGATTAGTCGCTATCTTCCCGATATGGTTTTTATCGTTATGGCAGCCGTTATCGCTTTTTTTCTGGCGGGGATGCCAAAGGATATGCAGGAGCCCGTGCCCGTTCCGGCGCCGGTGTCGGCAGACGCAAAGGCGCCGCCGGAGGTGAAATCGATGGAAGTCGGGCGAAAGAGCGAGGGGACGGCCATCGGAGAGAGAAACATTTTTGCTGCATCGGGCAGTTATAATGATAAAGATTACGTACAGACCCCCATGCCCGATAATCCTTATAGCCTTATCGGCATTGTCCAGGAAAAAGCCGGGATGAAGGCTATCTTCCGTGAATACACGGGCTCTGTCAAGAATGGTGCTACAGGAGACCGAATGATTGATGGATTCCGAATTGCCGCTGTGAGCAGCAAGCAAGTAATGCTCAAGAGAGGAAATGAGAAGAAGGCATTTAATGTTTATGGATCTTCCATTTCACCCACGTCACCCGCATCCGGGCAGGTTGAGATGAAGAATCTTTCAGGCGGGAACCCTTTACTTATCGGCATTCTGGGAGGCGTTCACAAAAAGGCTGTATTTAAAGATGACGTCGGCAACCTGACCATTCTGGAGACAAGCCAGTCTCTGCCGGATGGTTCAGTTATTGCCCGTATCGATTCCCGTTCCGTAAGATTAAGAAACGGTAAGGATGAAAAAGATTTGACACTCTATGCTCAAGCGTTTCCAGAAGCCCCGCTTCAGACTGTTCAAGCGCTGCCGAAGGATTCAGCACCTCCACCCTCTAAGCCCGGACGGAGGAGACCCTATCCCCCGATTACAAAAGCGGATGATAATGCTCAGGGAGGCGGCCAATGATAACCTTTGCCTCGCGGCTGCTGACACTCGCCTTCTCGCTCTGGCTGTTCATGGTCCCGTTTCCGGTTCTTGCCGCCGATGTCTATTCCTTCCATGATGAAGATGGGACAAGATATTATACAAACACACCAGGTCCAGGATGCACAAAGGTCCACTTTCCATTGGTGACGAAGAAAGGCGGATCTTCCGCGCCGGTTCTATCTGCTGGTCTGAGATTGCGCGACTACGAATCGCTGATCCTTCAGGCAAGTACAACATACTCTGTAGATCCTGACCTCGTACGCGCTGTAATCAAAGTCGAATCGAACTTCAACAACCGCGCCGTTTCTCCTAAAGGGGCTTTGGGTTTGATGCAGCTCATGCCGCAAACTGCCAGAGAACTGGGCGTTGTTGATCCCTTTGAGCCGGCTTCGAACATCCACGGCGGCGTCATGTATCTGAGCAGGCTTCTCGATGCCCTTAAAGGCAATCTTCCTTTGAGCCTCGCCGCCTACAACGCCGGACTGGAAAAAGTCATTGAAAAGAAAGAGATTCCGGCAATCCGAGAAACAAGAAATTACGTGAAACAGGTTTTGAATTACTACTCAAAGCTAAAAGGTTATTAACCATGCCAATGTTCGACATTATGACCCTGGCAAATAGTTATATCAATCCTGTCATTCCCGAGAAGCTTGCCCTTGACCTGATCGGGGAGCGGGAATCTATCTAAGGTATTGGATGCCGGATCAAGTCCGGCATGACAATTGACGTGTTTAATTGCCGGCGTAATAAGAAAAATAATATCAATCGGGCATCAGAGGTATCAAAAGAGTGAATGATTTGAAAGCAGAGGATACATGAGAAGATACGTTCTTAACAGTCTATGGATAATTATCTTTCTGATGCTTCCCGGTTGCGCACCTGCCCCTTATGTGTACAAGCCCATAACGATTGAACATAGACAAAAGTCTGTGGAAGGCACTGAGGCGTCGAATGAGCAGGACAAGGCAGCCCTCGCTGAGACAGTCAAAACGCTTTCTTACGATCAGAAAGCGCCTGCGCGCCCGCCTTCTCCAAGACAGCCGTTGAGTGTGCAGAAACTGAAGGCGGCGGAAGGCCCCGTATCGATCAATGTGAATCGTATGCGACTGCCGGAATTCGTGATCTATGTCATTGGTGAAACCATGAAGATCCCCTTCGTCATGGATCAGGCCATGATGGAAGACAAGCGGGTTGTCACGCTGTCCACGCCTCAGCCTGTCCCCGCGGACAAGGCCCTGGAGATGGTTGTCGGCGTCCTGGAAAAACATGACCTTATCGTCGAAGAAAAAGCGGGCGCGCTTCATGTCATGCAGAAACCCCCTGCTCCAAGACCAACGTCGGATATTCAGACCGGTCGTGAAATAGTCGAAAGAAGAGGCGATGTCCTGCAAATTGTTCCCCTCAGGTTCCTGCGAGTGTCGGAGATTCAATCTCTGATCACCGATCTGTCGAGAGGAAGTGTCCAGATCAAACCCTACGCTCGGGAGAACGTTCTAATTCTTCATGGCAGCAGCAACAATATTCAACAGATAATAGATTTCATAAACTTCTTCGATGTTCCTTCCCTCCATGAGAAGAAAGTTGTGTTTCTCCGTCTCATTTACTGGCAGCCGGAAGAGTTTATAAGTCAATTGACAAGAATGCTGGAAGGGATGGGGATCGCCGCGGCGAAGACGCCGAAAGATCCTGGTCCCATGTTTGTAGCCATCCGGCAGATGAATGCCGTCCTCGTCATCGCCCCGGATGAGGCAACCATGAAATATGTCATCGATTGGAAAAACAGACTTGATACAGTGGAAGCGGCAGGCTCGGATGAAAAGGCCTACACATTTGCGCCGCAGTTTTCACGGGCTTCGGACATTGTCAATTCTGTGCTGGCGCTTTACGGCATAACGCCCCGTTCCGATACAGTTGCTCCGGGCAGAGACGCATCCTCGCGTCCAGCTTCGGCATCATCTACCGGATACCAGACAACGGGCCAGGGTTTCCAGACGCCGGTCGCCGACGCCCAGACGTCGACCACATTTGGGGGCTCAATCACTCAGGCGGCCTCAGGAAAGACAGCTTCTTCCGGTGCGGCCTTCAGCGCAGCCGCCCTGCCCAACCTGAAAATCGCCGCTGACAACAATAAGAATGTGGTAATCATGATATGTTCGCCCACCGTTTACAGGCAACACCTCGAGATCCTCCGCCAGCTTGACACTCAGACAAAGCAGGTCCTCATCGAAGCGACCGTAGCCGAACTCAGTCTCACGGATGAACTGAAATACGGCGTAGAGTGGTATATCAATAATACCATTAACGGCGGTCCGATTACGGGAGGAACCCTCGGAAACCTCGGCATCAACACCCTGGGAATGACTTTCAGCTATGCCACGGCCACGGCGAATTTCAAGGCAATGTTGAATGCCTTGGCGACGAAAGACAAGGCCAACATTCTCTCGACCCCTCGTCTGACCGTTCTCGACAACCATGAGGCGATCATCCAGATAGGCCAAGATGTACCCATTGCCACGGGCGAGCAGACCACGGCCTCCTCTACTACCGAAAACCCAACTATCCAGAGGTCCATCCAGTATCGGAGCCTCGGAATCATCCTGCGGGTGAAACCGACGATCAATACCGAAGGTCTGCTCACCCTGGAACTGACCCAGGAGGTTTCGGATTTATCGCCGACAACCGGGATCAGCGATTCTCCAATCATTCTCATACGCCGGATCAATACATCCGTAGTCGCAGCTCATGGACAAACGGTGGCATTGGGCGGTCTGATGAGAGAGCGGAAGGCGGTTAAAGAGAGCAAGATACCCTTCCTGGGCGATATACCTGTGATCGGCAATCTTTTCAAGGTCACAGAAAATACAACGGAAAGGACGGAGTTGCTCGTCTTGGTAACTCCGACGATCCTAACGAAAACGGATGATGCCACGAAGATTACGGATGAACTGAAGAAAGAACTTAAATGGATGAAATTTTAGCAGGAGCGCGTGTCATGAAAAATAAAAAGCGAAAAAAAGATGCCGGATTCACACTGATCGAAATTCTGGTCGTGGTAATCATCATCGGCTTTATCGCCTCTCTCATCGCGCCGAACCTGATGGGCCGCTTCGAGCGGTCCAAGGAAGAAATTGCCAAGGCGCAGATCGAAATGCTCTCGTCGAGCGTCATGTCCTTCAAGCTCGACATGAACCGCTATCCCGCGAACCTGGAGGAATTAATCCAGTCGAAAGATCTCAAGTGGCGGGGGCCTTACCTTTCCAAGAATGTTGTGCCGAAGGACCCCTGGGACAGAGCTTACGGGTACAAGGCGCCCGGCGAGCACGGGCCTTTCGACCTGTACTCTCTTGGGCCGGACGGAACATTGGGGGGGAAATCCATAACGAACTGGTGAAAAAAGCCATGCTCGAACAGATCCTCAGAGAACGTTTTTCCATCAAGCCCGAGATTTTGGAGAAGGCCCAAAAACTTCATAAAGAACTCGGCGGAGACATTGGCCGTGCCCTGTTGCGGTTGGGGGCCATCACCGAGGTGCAGCTCATCGACGCGCTTGCCGCCGGTTTGAATCTGACCGTTTATCAGGGCGAAGAGCTTCAGGATGACGAGCTCTTTCCGTTCCTCGAAGAACGTCTGGATCTCAACTTCCTCTTTAACCACCAGATTTTTCCTCTTAAAGCGGACCGGGAGCGACGCATTCTTTACGTCGCTACAGACGATCCTTTTCAGCATGGCACTTTTGATTACGTCATCGGCCGGACGGGCTTCAGGATTGTCCCCGTACTGGCGCCAGAAGGAACCGTCAAAGAACTGGTACGGGGCTATAAGGGTGACATGGGCAAGGACTTTGTGTCCCTCGACGGCGAACAGGACGCGGAAAAGCTCAAGGAAATGGCCTTTGAAGCGCCGGTCATCCAGTTTCTCAATCATATCATTGGCCGGGCCGTTGAGCTTCGGGCATCGGATATTCATATCGAGTCTTCGGAGCACCGTTACCGGGTTAGACTCAGGATCGACGGCATCCTCCACGAGAAGGACGTCCTCGAAGAACAATTTTATCTGGCGGCGGTGTCAAGAGTCAAGCTCCTGGCGGGTCTGGATATTGCGGAAAAGCGCCTTCCTCAGGACGGCAAGTTTTCCACCCGGCTTGCCTCCCATCTTCTCGATATTCGTGTGTCGACGATTCCCACCGTCACCGGTGAGGGGGTTGTCCTGCGGCTCCTTTACAGGGAAAAGCTCAGCTTCGATCTGGAGCATCTGGGCATGGAGGCGGATCATCGGCGCGTGATCACAGATCTGATCCGCCGTCCCCACGGCATGCTCCTGGTCACAGGCCCGACAGGGTCGGGTAAAACGACCACCCTCTATTCCATGCTGACCCGGCTCAACAGCGAGGAAAGGAAGATCATCACCACTGAGGACCCCGTAGAGTATCAACTTCCAGGGATCAATCAGATCCAGGTAAAGAGCGAAATCGGCCTGACGTTTGCGGGGGCTCTGCGGTCCATCCTGCGCCACGACCCGGATGTGATCATGGTGGGGGAGATACGGGACCGGGAAACGGCGGAGATATCCATCCAGTCCGCCCTGACAGGCCACTTTGTTCTCTCAACTCTCCATACGAACGACGCCTCGAGCAGCCTCTTCCGCCTCATGGAGATGGGCGTGGAGGGGTACCTCATCAACGCCGCCGTCACGGGGCTCATGGCCCAGCGGATCGCCCGGCGGAACTGTCCGTTCTGCAGCCGTTCCGAAACGCCTTCCCTTTATCTTCTTCAGGAATACGGCGTTTCCAGCATCATGAAACGCTTCGAAGAACTGATCCCCGACGGCCCAGCCTACATGAAGGGAGAGGGATGCCAGCAGTGCGCCGGCACCGGTTACCGGGGCCGGACGGCCATCTTTGAACTCTTCGATTACACGGATGATTTGAGGGAGGTATTCCTGAAGACACTGTCCCTCGAGGGTTTCCGGCAATCGGTCTCTGCCAGGCCCGGTTTTCGCCTCCTCCGGGAGGACGGCATGATCAAGGTGATCAAAGGATTAACCACCATCGAGGAGGTGCTCCGGGTTTGCTGAACGACTTTGTCTATGTCGGCATAGATCAGACTGGAAAGGAGGGACGGGGCGTAATCGCCGCCGCGGACCGCAGGGATGCCCTGGCGCGTCTGAAAGAGAGGGGACTGACCATCATCGACCTCACGGAAAAAGCGGGTGGGGAAAAAACCTTCGCCGGGAGAAGGCGGGTCAACCACCAGGACACCTACTACATGGCCAGGGAACTCAGCACCCTCCTGCGATCGGGGATGCAGATCGACAAGGCCGTTGATATCCTGATCCAATCGGCGGACAAGGAAGAAATGAAGGAAATCCTGTCCTTCATACTGACCAACATCCGGGCGGGAAAGAGCGTCACGGCGGCGTTTCAGGAGACGGGCCGGTTCAGTCAGTTTCTCGTCAACATGATCCACAACAATGAGGAGATAGGACGGCTGCCCGATGCTTTCGAAAGCATCGCCAAGTATCTGCGCTTTCAGATCCAGTTCCGGGGAGAAATCAGGGACGCCATGGTCTATCCGGCTTTTCTGATCGTCGCGAGCATCATGACCTTCTTCGTCATCTTTCAGTTCATTGTGCCCCGATTCCTGGGCATCTTCGGCGCCTCGGCGGACAACCTGCCGGCGGCGGCGAAGCTTCTGTTTGCCCTCAGTAAATGGCTGAGTGTGCAGAACGTGCTCATCGTCGCGTCGATTTTCTCCGTCCTCTATATCCTGAGCAGGGTCTATCCGGCAAAAGTCCGGTTCTCCGTCCTGCAGGACCGGCTTATCCGCCTGCCTCTGGCCCGCACCCTCATCCTGAACCTGGAGTTGTCCCGGTTTTCCTATTCCATGCACGCCATGCTGGAAGCGGGAGTCGAATTCATCAAGGCCCTGCGCCTTTCGACAGGCCTCATCCGAAATGGGAGTCTCCGGGAGAGTCTGGAAATGGTGGCTGTTCAAATCAGGGAAGGGCGGAAGATCGCCGATGCCTTTTCCCATGTATCCTTTCTGCCGCCCATGATTCCTAACATGATCCGCGTCGGCGAGGAGAGCGGCAGTTTGAAGGAAATATTTTTCGAAATTTATCAGATCTTTGACGAAAGGTTCAAGACCAGCGTCAAGCGTGCGCTGACCCTTCTGGAGCCGGCCATCATCATCATTATGGGCTTCCTGGTGGGGTTCATCGTCCTTACCCTCATCCAGACGGTCATGAGCGTGGGCAGCCTCAAGCTGTAAGTCAAAGGTTTTTCATGTCAAAGAATAAGACGCTAACGATCTATATTTTCCTGACACTTGCTACCCTCGCAGCGTTCTGGCAGGTCAATTATTGCGATTTCATTAATTACGACGATCCAAAATATGTAACCAAAAATATACACATTCAGGATGGTGTCACCATGGATGGTATTTGGTGGGCATTTACGACCGGTTATGCCGCTAACTGGCATCCCCTGACATGGTTATCCCACATGCTGGACTTTCAGCTCTTTGGATTGACATCGGGACGGCACCATCTTACGAATCTCCTGTTCCACATTGCAAATGCGCTGCTGCTCTTTTTTGTGCTCCATCGAATGACGAAAGCTCTGTGGCAGAGTGCTTTTGCTGCCGCACTGTTCGCCCTTCATCCCCTCCACGTGGAGTCTGTTGCCTGGGTGGCAGAGCGGAAGGATGTCCTTTCTACTTTCTTTTGGATTGTTACCATGGGCGCGTATTGTTATTACGTTGAGCGGCCGTCGCCACAGAGATACCTGTATGTCCTTGTATTCTTTACCCTGGGTCTGATGGCGAAACCCATGCTGGTCACACTTCCCATTGTTCTGCTTCTCCTGGATTACTGGCCTCTCGGACGGTTTGAGCGGAACACGGCGGATCAAACAGTTCAAGAAAAATCCGGCAATCGTGCGTTGCCTGATAAACAGAGAGTAAGACTCAGGAGGAGGGATGCGATCAAACTGAAAGAAAAAGTGCACACGGATAAGTCGGCAGATATCAGATATCAATTGGTATTAATTCGTCCTCTGCTTTGGGAAAAGATACCTCTTTTTGCCCTTTCTGTGATCTCCTGCATCATTACATACATTGCCCAGCAAAAAGGGGGAGCGGTTAGATCCTTCGAAGCTTTTCCACTGAGTGACCGTGTCTCAAACGCCATTGTTTCATATGTAGTATACATCCGGGACATGTTCTGGCCCAGAAATCTCGCCGTCTTTTATCCTTATTACCACGAGTGGAAACTCTGGCAGATCTTAGCAGCTTTAATAATCCTTTCGGCCATTACCTTCATGGTCATCCGGGCGGCAAGGAAACTGCGGTATTTGCCGATAGGATGGTTCTGGTATGTGGGAACCCTTATACCTGTAATCGGTCTCGTGCAGGTGGGTGCACAGGCAAGGGCGGACCGTTACACGTATATTCCAATGGTCGGGTTGTTCATCATGTTGGCATGGGGCATTCCGGAGCTACTGGAAAAATGGAGTTATCGTGAAAGAGTGTTTATCGGACTATCAACGCTAACCCTTTCCTGCCTCTTCATGCTTACATGGACACAAGTCGGTTACTGGAAGAACGATTTTACGTTGTATAATCATGCACTGCAGGTTACGGAAAAGAATCATGTCGTGTCTTATAACCGGGGAAATGCCTATGCGGCCGTCGGCGACCATAAGCAGGCAATTGCGGATTATGACAAAGCGATCGAGATCAACCCCGGAATTGCAATTGTCTATTATAATCGGGGCAATGCCTATGCGGCCCTGGGAAATAAGAAGCAGGCAATTGCGGATTATGACAAAACGATTGAGCTCGATCTCGATTTTGCAAAGGCCTATTATAGCCGGGGCAACGCCTCTATGGCCCTCCGTAACCAGAAGCAGGCGATTGCAGATTATGACAATGCGATCAAGATCAATCCCAACGATGCAGAGGCCTACATTAATCGCGGCAATTCCTATATGACCTTGGGCAACCCAAAGCAGGCTATTGCGGATTTCGACAAAGCGATCGAGATAAATCCCGGAATTGCAAAGGCTTATTATAACCGGGGCAACGCTTATGTAGCCCTCGGCAACCAGAAGCAGGCGATTATGGACTATGACAGAGCGATCAAGATCAATCCCAACGATGCAGAGGCTTACATTAATCGCGGCAATTCCAATACTGCTCTGGGTGACCCAAAGCTGGCGATTGCGGATTATGACAAAGCGATCGGGATAAATCCCGAAATTGCAACGGCCTATTATAACCGGGGTAACGCCTATGCAGCCCTCGGCAATCGGAAGCAGTCGATTGTGGATTATGATAAAGCGATCGAGATCAATCCTGAGTATGCGGAAGCGTATGTTGATCGGGGCAATGCCTGTGCGGCCGTAGGCAGCTATTACAAGTCTATCCTGGATTATAACCGGGCTATTGAGATCAATCCCGAATATGCATTGGCCTATTATAATCGCGCGGCTTCATATAACAAGCTTGGCAACCGCAGACAGGCATATGAGGATATGAAAAAAGCGGCAATGCTCGGCGACAGAGATGCGCGGAACATTATGAAAAGTCAGGAATAAGCAGACAGCGGGATAATAACCGGCGAAAAGACGGAAGATGAATCGAACCGGAAGAATTCATGATCATGTAACTTGCCTTTCAAGAAATTGCAACAAATGCCTGCTAGAATGTACCCAAACAAAGGAAAGTCCAAAAACAGCCGACGCGACCCGGATGTACGCGTGGAATTGGACTTCGCCGTGAGTTCAACCTGATCCGGGGTTTCGTGCAAGAAGCGGGGATCGAACGGCGGGAAAACATAAGTTATCGTCATTGCATGGCTTTCAAGAATTAGCATATTCTTAATGCGGTTTTCATAAATTTACAACAATTGACTGCTATCAAAGTCGGCCGAAAGTAATGAACAGCAAGACGCCTTAAATACAGAGATATACATAAAGAAGACGCGGAAACCGTGGAAAAGCTGAAAAAGATTATCGATATGATTAAGGCCCTTATGGACAAGAAATTCACGGGATACATCAAGATCAATTTCAAGAGCGGGCACGTCGGGAAGATGGAGAAATTTGAAGAGATACTGAAAAAAGAATAAGATCATCAGGGTACTTTGCTGACCGGCGGAAAGATCTAACGAGGAACCAGAAAGCCCGAATCAAGAAGGTTGTATTTCTTGATTCGGGCTTTCTGTTTAATTAACGACTGATAGATGACTGAAGAGGAGACTTTTTGACATGAAAAAAATATCTTTATTGTTTGCTGTTATTGTTTTCGTCCTGGCTTTCTCCATGACATCCCATGCCGCGTACACGAATATCTATCTTTCCGCATTTCAGGATGTCCGCTGGCAGGACAAACTCACCGGCGAGATCTACTATAATATTGGGAGCATGAACTCTTATTCCTACTGTGTTGACCCTTCGACCAATATGCCGATCCCCGGAAACTATTTTGCGGAAAAGTTTTCCATTGTCGGAAATGCAGCGTTACTTCAGGTGGCTTGGCTCGTGGACAATTACGCCTACAGCAAGAAAGGGGTCATTTCCGGTTTTAATGCAAATGAGACCGGGACCATTCTCCAGCTTGCTATTTATGACGTAATCGGACAGCCCGTTTCCCCGGTTTCCGGTTATGAGGCGCTCTTCGCCAAGAAAAATGAGATCGAGGCCCTGATACCAAAGACGGATCTTTCTTATCTGGCAGCGAGTTACATCAGGTTCGATATCTATGGCGATAGTGACAAGGGGGTGAAGTACCAGAATGTTCTGACCCCTGTTCCCATCCCGGGGGTCGTGTGGCTTCTGGGCTCGGGCCTAATAGGCATAATTGGTATCAGAAGAAGGCAGTCTTAAGGGAAAGCTTTTGAAGCCAAAAAATATCTGATTAGAATTTGAGGTACTTTGCTGACCTGACAGAGGTAACAGAAAGCCCGGATCAAGAGCTTGTTGTACTTGGTTATGCTTTTTTTCGGAAAAGTAGACGGGCTCAAAAAACATAAAAAGAGAAAAGGAGGTGATAAGGTAAAGGAAGCATTTGCGGAAAGAACAGGCAGGTTGCGGCGCAAGCCAGCAGCCGGCTTCATTCAGATAAAGCCAAAGCCCGGGTGACCGGGTGACGGAAAGCCACGGGTCCACATTCTGTGGACGGCCGGGTTGCCTGAGAGGAAAGAGTTAAATGATATTTAATAAATTTCAAACTCAGGAGAAAAAAAATGAAGAAAAAAATCTTTGTACTGATTGCAGCGTTTATGCTCCTGTTCGGTGTCACCGGGCAGGCCATGGCGTCCTTTGCGGAAGGAGACCTAATTCGCGTCCTTTACACGCAGGATGGGATTGGCGGCAAAGGAGTAAAAGAAATAGTGACTGATCTCGGCGCGGGTTACAATTTTACCGCCGCCACAACCAACAACTATTCCTTCGCTGCCGACGCCAATGTCCTTACCGATCTTGGTGTCAGCAACTGGAGCAACGTGTATGTTGCCTATTTTACCCTGACAAGCGCGGGGCAGAGTGGAAACAACCGTTCGTGGATCAGCGGTGACGCAGCCGGTCAGACTATAGGAAAGGCACAATGGAGTCCTACACTGACTCGTTGGAACGAGCTATCATCTTTTAACGGGTTAAGTGGAAATGCACGGAACGTCAATCTTCAGGCAAACCCCTATTCATACTCATCGGAAATGGGTTTGGTCGGAAGACTCGGCAGTGCGGTGAGCACTAGCAGTCCCAGCTTTGCCGATAAGAGCCTCGCCGGCTTCGACGCAGCGGGACAGCAATATGTCGACCAGTATGTATACTATTACGCCAGCCCCAACTTTGTAAGCGGCGCCGATAAGGCAGGTTTGCAAATCTACCAGATCCGCACATACGAGGACGGCCACACGGTAATCAATCCCGTCAATCCCGTTCCTGTTCCCGCGGCGGTGTACCTCCTCGGGACCGGCCTGATCGGTCTTGTCGGGATCCGCAGAAAAATGGCGACTGCCTAACCTAATTATTACATTAAATCAAGGAGATAAGAATTATGAAACTCAAGAAAATACTCGCAACAACAGTTGCCGGTCTTGCCCTGTTTGCATTCGCAGGAACGGCAGCGGCTGATTTTCCGGCCGACGTCAATATGTGGGGCGCCTCGGCGCAGGTAATCATGTGGAAGAATAACGGCGCTGCCTACATGACAGGACAGGGGTGCACCGGCATCCAGTGGGGGGAGACGTATGACACATCAACGGGCTTGCCCGATAACAAAAACGTAATCTTCCAGGGCACGTGTGGTGGCGCCACGCGTTATTTCCGTATCTCCTCCAAGGCCTCCTATGATGCCATCGAGGCCCTGCAGGGGTTAATCTATTTTGGTGAGACAGCGCCATGCAGCGGATCGAATTATCAGCGCAAATTGCTCGATCCTTCGGGCTGCAACTGGGGTACACACACATGCACAACGACTTCATGCTATCCTGTAACGGTCGGCGCGACCGATACGAATCATACCTGCTTCAAGCAGATATCGGACGGTAATGTGAACGGGCCCGCGGGTGGCTCAAGACTTGTTAGAAATTTCATTTCCCATCCGCTTAGCTGGGGCGGCGCCGAGCCCTGCAAACCCCTCATCGTTCCCTTCGCGTTTTTTGTAAGCAAGAACGTTAAGAAAGGCAGCACGACCATCGACAATATAACCAGAGATCATGCCGAGATCATCTTCAGCAACCAGGTTTACGACTGGTCCGACTTGGTGGATGCCGACGGTAATGCTTTCGCCGCCAACGGGATCAGGAAGTGTTTGCGTCACGCCGGCTCAGGAACGCATAGCTCGCTGGATGCCTATCTGGTCAGTAAACTGATTCAAGCCCAAGACAGTGACAATCAGGTGTGGCACAATGACAGCTCCAGCACGATGATGCCTTGCGTCAATATGAATGTCGCAGCTTCCGGCTATGCCGCAATCGGTTATGCCGACGCGGATCAGGACCTGTCGCTTTATACCAATACAGTCCGGGTTAAACTGAACGGTGTTCCGGCGGATGGCAGCAACGCTGAGCTTCAGAAAGCCATCAAAGGCGGCAACTACAACTTCTACGGCCTGCAGCATCTCTACAACGCCCCTGCCAGCCTCTGCACTTTCGCCGGCGGTGGTACAATCAGCGCGCCGTGGGTTCTGGAATCCGACATGAAGTATAAGAGAACCGATACCTGCGAATCTTTCCCACTAGAGCTAAAGTAAGTCATGCCGTGATTCTAGTCTAAGTGATAAGTGGGGGCCCTTCTTCTTGGGGCCCCCTTTTTTATTTGTTCGTGTACTTCCCCGATTTCATCCCCTCCTTTAATCTTGAGACAGCAACACGTCGCTTCCGGGGACACCTTCCTCGTTCACTCCTTATTGTAACTGCGCCATATTACCCGCAAAACAAAAACCTCAGCATCTCTCGCCTGGCCGGCCAATCCTTTCATTAATTCTTCAAGAAGTTGTAACACTCCTTCAACAATGCCGTGGTAGATTCCCAGCCACCGCAAGGGTACTTTGCTGATTTGGTGCTTTCAGGATCACCAACGACCGGGGAGCCCCGAAAAATTCTGTAAGACTCATGCCGTGTTGCGCTTGCCCTGGAAAGGGATCACCGGAGTTTCTTGTTTACTTACTGCCCTCGATGGGGCGATTTACCGTGAGGTTGCCATGGACAGGATGAAGAAGCTTATTGAGGCGATCAGGACGCTGATCGAAGGGGAATTCAGCGGCTACATCAAGATCAATTTTAGTCAGGGGAGCCTCGGCCGGGTCGAAAAATTCGAGGAGTTCGATGATGACATGGTAATCCTCGGGGGAGGGAGGAGTGACAAGAAGAAAAAGGAGGAGAAAGAGTTCCGTCATGAAAATAGATGAATTATCGGTTAAGGCAAAGTTCAAGAAGGCAGCCCCGGCTTTGCTGCTTCTGGTCATCCTGGCCGGTTGCGCCGCGCCCGCTAAGGTCAAATCCGTCGAACCCGGCGACGCTGCGGCAATGGTAAAGACCGCCATCGTGAAGCCCGGTGATATCGTGGATGTGAATTACACTTGTCGTCTCAAGACAGGAGATGTCGTGGCTGCGACCCGTGCCGTTGCGGAGACGGACTCCAAGTCGAACATATTTGTCGCGAGGAAGGGTGACCAGTCCGTTGCCATTGCGGCGGTAAAGCCCGAGGAGCCCTTGCCGGAAAGGTTAGGGCCGCAGGGTTTTGAGACGGAAATACAGGAACGGCTGATGCGCAATGTGACAGGAATGAAAGAAGGCGAAAAGCGTCGGATGGAGCTGACGGCCGAGATGATACAGCCAAAGGACGAACAAAGCGGCTTCGGCCGTCTATCCCGTGTGCGCACGCGCCACAAAGAGATGAAAATGTCAAAGGGTGATTACGAGTCTCTGACCGGCAAGGCGCCGGAGGTAGGACAATACTTTGCCAACGATCCGGCATTTCCTGGGCGTGTGGAGTCCGTGGCCGATGGGAAAGTAGTTATTCGGTTTTATGCGAAACCAGGCAGTGTTATTGAAACGCCCTTCGGGCCTGGTCTCATACGCGAGGAAGGAGAGAATTACAAAGTGGATATTGACGCCAGGGAAGGAAAACTCGTACGGACGGGCAATAATATCGGCCGCATTATCAGCGTTACGGACAGGGTCATAACAGTCGATTACCGTCATCCCTTCGGCTATGAAGCGCTGGTCTGCGAAGTGACGGCTGATAAGATAAGAGAGGCAGAGACAAAAAAAGAAGAGGTGAAATCCGAATACGAGAAACGCCCTGAGGATGGAATGAAGGAAAGAGGGGCTGAGGACAAGAAAGAGGAGGAAAAGTGACAGGTGCTGCGAGCCTGACCAGATGCCTATTCGTTTTTCTGGTCCTGACCACGATACTGCATATGACCCTCTCCCTGAGCTACGCCGCGGAAGATGAAAGAGGCGTGCTTTTCAAAATCAGGGCTTTTGAACTGGTTGGGAACAGCGTTTTCTCCGCGGACAAGTTGCAGGAAACCGTCAAGCCTTTTATCGGTGCCGGAAAGACGGCCACGGACGTGGAAAAGGCGCGGGATGCCCTGGAAAAATTTTATCACGAGGCGGGCTATCCCGCGGTTATGGTGAATATTCCGGAACAAACCCTGAAAGAAGGCATCGTCAAACTGCAGGTAATAGAGAGCAGGATAGGCCGGGTGCGGATCACGGGCAACCGGTATTTCACGATGGAAAAGGTAATGAAGGACCTGCCGTCATTGGCGCCGGGCGAGATACTATACTTGCCGAACGTTCAGAAGGAGATCGGCCGTTTGAACAGAAGCCAGGATTTCAAGATTGACCCCGTCATGTCACCGGGAAAGGAACTGGGGACAATTGACGTGGAGCTGAAGGTTGAGGACCGGCTTCCCCTGCATGGAAGCCTGGAATTGAACAACAGGGCCAGCCATGACACGAGGGACTTGCGGTTGAATGCGGTGCTCCGCTACGACAACCTCTGGCAGAAGGAGCACTCAATTGCCGTTCAGTATCAGACGGCGCCCCAAAATACAAATGAGGTGGAAGTGCTGGGCCTTTCCTACGTCCTTCCCACGCCCTGGGAGCCTGACCACCAGTTGGCCCTATACGGTATCTGGTCAAACAGCGACACGGCCTTCGGTGAGGGGTTCAAAGTGGTCGGAAAGGGAAAGATATTCGGGATGCGCTATGTGATACCCCTCTCCCCTTACAGGCTCTACGCCCATAACATTACACTGGGCCTCGACTACAAGCATTTTGACGAAGCCATAGGCTTCACGACGGAAACCGGAGAGACGACGCGCACGCCCATTTCCTACCTTCCTCTCTCATTTTCATACAGCGCCTCGCTTCCGGACGAGTGGGGAGGGATGACCCAGTTCAGCGGGGGACTTAACATGTCCTTCCGCGGAGTGGGCACAGACGAGAGGGAGTTTGAGCTTAAGCGCTTCAAGGGCAAGGCGAACTATGCTTACGCCACAGCAGGTATCCAACGTATGCAAAAACTGCCATGGGGCATGAGCATATTCGTGAAGCTGGACGGGCAGGTGTCCGATCAGCCGCTCATCGCTAACGAACAGTATACCGCGGGGGGCATGGAGAACGTGCGGGGATACAAGGAAAGCGAGGCGGCGGGGGATGATGCCTTGCATGGTACGCTGGAATTCTGTTTTCCGGACCCGCTCGCAAGGTTTGGGATCGGCAAGTGGCTTCAGATGACCCCTTTTCTCTTCTATGATGTCGCTGCACTTACTGTTAAAGAGCCTCTCCCCGGTCAGGATCGCAGTCACACGCTTGAGGGGACGGGGATGGGGGTGCGAGGCTCAATGACGAAAAACCTGGAATATGAGCTGGACTGGGCCGTGGCACTCGACGATACAGACCGAACACAGAAGAGCGATCAGAGGATTTATTTTAAACTGAAAACCCTTTTCTGATGATGCCTAGGAGGAATTTCATGAAAATCCGAGCTTTTTGTATCGTGTTACTGTTTCTTGCGTGCTTGGTGGTTCTGTTCCCCTTTTTCTGTCAGGCCGGTCAGCCCACTATACCCGGCTTTTACGGCACGATTAAATGGGACGCCAGAACGATGAAATCGGTTATGGACCAGGCACAATTCAGATCGGTCATCCAGGGGGCGCAAAATCCGGTCTATTCAAATAACCGGGTGGACATTAATCAGACGCAGGAGAAAGCGATCCTGGAGTGGAACACTTTCAATGTTCCGCCGGAAGTTTCGGTCAATTTCATCCAGGCCGCTTCGAGTTGGGTTGCCCTGAACCGTATTTACGATGCTAATCCGAGCTACATTTTCGGAAGCATCAACGCCCTCGGCAAGGTCTATCTCATCAACCAGAACGGAATCCTCTTCGGCCCTGGTTCCAAGGTGGACGTCCACACCCTTGTGGCCTCGGCGCTCAATATAACCAATTCCAATTTCTTAAGCACGCTGTACATCGCCGGCACAAACAGATATGAGCCGTTTGCTTTTGATGACTATCAGGGAACGGGGCGAAATTTCCTGGCGACTGTCTCGAACCAGGGAGAGATAAACGCCTCAGACGGCGGGTCTGTATTTCTCATGGCCCCCCGGGTCGATAATTCCGGCGTCATCAATACGCCGGCCGGCCAGGTCGGGTTGATCGCGGGAACAGATGTGACACTTATGCACTCGGGAGTGGATGATACGTCGAGATCAGGATACTACATCATCAATACTACAAATTTCAGCAACCCCTTAAGCAATGACCCTACGTTCGGCAAGGCCGTAAACCTGGAGGGCGGATCATTAACGGCCGACGGCGGCATTGTAGGCATGTACGGCAACAATGTCGAGCAGCTTGGGACCATCCGGTCTATCACCGCTTTCAGGAACAAAAGAGGTATGGTGGAGCTCAGGGCCGCCAACAATGTAACAACAGGGGCGAATAGCGTCATTTCCCTGCCTGTTGATACTTCAATCGACCCCGCAACCGGGAAGCTCGCCACAGTTGATGACTCCTTCGATATCCAGCCGCAGGTTTACATCGAAGGGCTGCAAGGTCTTTCGAACACAGGATCGGTTCTATCTTCCCCGGCCAAGCAGATCGAACACCAGGGGGTGATCCAGGCGCCGGCGGGTGTGGTCACTATGAATGCAGTCGACAGGATCTACCTCGAAACCGGAAGCCGCATTGATGTGAGCGGCGTTAATGCGGAGCTGCCCGCGGATATCCTATCTGCTAAATTGAATTCGCTCGAGCTCAGGGACGCCTATGGGCAGAAGGGGGGAGTCCTGCAAGGGGCAACGGTCATCAGCTCAGCAATTGCCGGGTCGGCTGTGGGAGATCTCTCGAAGATCATCCTGACGCAGGACAGAACAGCGCTCGAGAGAAGCATCGGAGGCGCAAGGAGAACAATCGTCGACCAGGCGACCGGCACAATCACCTATAATAACCCTCAGACCGGCGCAATAAACCTGACATCGTCGGGCGACCTTATTGTAAAACAGGGGGCGGTTATTGATTTTTCCGGCGGCAGCGCCCATTACGCCGGTGGTTTTTACGATGCAACGAAGCTCCTGTCTGGCACGAAGATCTACGATATTGCCAGTGCACCTCTCTACCTCAATTATGACAGGATCATGGATAACTTCACGAAGGGATACGAACGGTTCGGCATTAAAGAGACATATACGGGTATGTACTACGGCGGCGCATCTCCCCTGAAGAGCTACGTGGGCAGCTACACCGTAGGAGGAGATGCAGGGTCGCTTAATCTCTCCGCGGCAAGGATCGTCCTGGACGGGGTGCTCAACGGCAATGTAACGAAGGGCACCTATCAAAACTCATGGACTATGAAAGGATCATATAGCAGCGACAGCGATTATGATCTGGCCATGGCCCTTTCCGTGCGCCGCGGCCTGGAGACGCCAAGGCCCGGAGCGCTTTCTATTGATACGAGCGGTATTACGGATGGGCAAGGAAGGGAATCCTCAATCGAAGTCCGCTCCGAAACGGCTCCCAGGGAAATCCAGGCTGATGCGCCTTTGCAAACGGGCACGACTGTGCTGTCGGCTAGTATCCTGAATGCCGCCGGTCTGGGCACGCTGAATCTTTTCGCAAATCTAGCTGTTTCGACCGGAGAGGATGCCACAATCAGACTGCAACCCGGCGGCTCTTTCTCCGCAACAGCCCGCCGGATCGATCATCAGGGAAAGATTACGGTTCCCGGAGGCGCGATCAACATCATAATCGGGCAGAATTTGACAAGTCAGAAGGATGCGGCAGGATCTGATAATCCGACCGGGTACATCATTAATATGCAAGAAAAGGAGGAGATTGTCCTCGGAAAATCGAGCCTCCTTGATGTGGTAGGGGAAAAGATCGACAACAGCATGCGTGCCGGGAGATCAATCGATGCCCTTAGGTTTGGCCACACGACCGGCGGGAGCATAAGCATCAAGGACAAAACGGATGCCGGGGCCGGTGTCTCTATAAGGAGCGGCGCCGTGGTGGATGTGAGCGGCGGCTACACCATCGACCAGAAAGGAAAAGTGACGGGAGGAAGCGCGGGCCTGCTGGATATTCAGGGATCGAACATCGTCCTTGACGGCGATTTGCGTGGATATGCCTTGAGCGATGCAAACGGCAAGCTGCTCGGAGGTTCGGTAACCCTCCGCTCCACGAATATCCGTGTTGCGCCGGAGGCGTACATCATCCCGGGTACATTCGTCCTGGCAGGCAACCGCTTTGAGGACACAGGTTTTACACAGATCGCGCTGTATAGTATCAATGATACCGTCATAGAGCCGAACACGGCGATTGAGCCCTCCCTTGTCAGGATGAGCAATCCGACACCCGGTCGGCCGGCGGGATCCGCGACAAGCGCGCAGGTGGTGCCGGCTGTCGGCTACGCCGTCCCGGGCCGTGCGGATATAATGCGACTGAATGATGACATGGCCTTTATGGCCGGGCCTTCATCTATTACCGCCTTGGCGGGATATTCATTCGAAGGAGCAAATAGGGGTTTTACAGGCAACCTGAAAGCAGTCAGCACAGACAGCGAGGCGAAGGTTATGATTTCCCCCGGGGCTGTTGTGCGCACTAACCCCGCCGTAGCGGGTGTGACGAGAATCGCTAATGATGTCGGGCTGGGTCCAAGCGCCGTCAAAACAGGAATCACGATCGCCGGGCGAAACGTCGAAGTCAGGGGTGTATTGGAGTCCCTCGGAGGACAGACTTCCATCAGCGCGTCATCGTCGTACCCGGCGATAGGTAACCTGTTGGTCTCACAGCAAGCACAGATCCGCGCCGGCGGCTACAACCGACCTGACCTGGACTCTACGCCGAAAAACTATCCCATAAACTACCTTCCCGTAGCGGGGGGCAATGTTGTTTTATCCGCCACCGGGGATCTGGTGCTGGCCGAAGGATCGCTCATCGACATCTCAGGGTCCGGCGCCGTCGAGAACAGGTTGCGGATGACGAACGGTAGGATTTATGCCTACCGCGAGGCTGGGGACCCCGGAAGCCTTTCCCTCTCCTTCGGCAAGAGTCTGCAGGAATCGGGCATCATCAGGGTGAAGAATTCTGGGGTGAGTATTCCAGGAATCAGGGGCGGCACTCTGATCCTCAGCAAAACGGAAAATGCGGCAGCCTTATCGAAGTCGTTAGACATCGGCACCGGTGAAGGGCAAGTCGACCTCCGACGATATATAAGCGCGGGATTCGACGACATCACCTTGAAAGGATACAGCTCGATTCAATTTAACGGTGCAATCGAGCCGGCTGCCGGGCAAGTAGGGCGAAAGCTGACCCTGGACGCGCCGGTCGTCAGAGGAACCGGACAGGACGTGAATCTGAGCGCGCCATGGGTCGTCATGACCAACAGCACAGCGCCGGGATCGCCGGGCGACATAACGGTCGGCGGATTGATGATCTCCGGCGACTGGATCGATATAATCGGTTCTGCCAATATAAGCGGTTTTAGGGATGTCAAGTTACAGGCCAAAAGGGACATGCGCCTGAGCGAGGCCCGGTATATTAATGAACAGAAAAGTGGGTCGCTGAGCACAAAGGGCAACCTGACGCTCGACGCGGACCGTATATACCCGAGCGGTTTCTATTCTTATGTCGATAAAGATCCAAATGATTATACGGGTACATATTCAGACTTTACAATCATCGCCGATGGGAAGGTAACCATTCAACGTTCTGCGGGTCATACGGGTGGTCCCATCTATTCGGCAGGCGGAAGTCTGACGATCGAAGGGAAAGAGGGGATCGAGGTCAAACAGGGCGGCTACCTGGCAGCTCCTTTGGGTACGATTACGCTCAGCGCTCCGGGAAACCGCATCTATTTGGCCAATGGCAGTGTCCTATCGACGGCGGCTACAAATGATACGGCGGTCAAATACGGCTTCATCGATGAAGGCAACCTCTGGATGAAGGTTGCCGACAAGGTCAGTCTTGATAAAGCGACGCCCGTCGGCAGCGACAGTCTCCCCGATAAGGGTATTTCCCTTGAGGCGGACACAGTGATCGTCAGACGTGGGGCGGAAATCGACGTTACAGGCGGCGGATCTGTTTTTGCCTATAAATTCCAACCGGGAACAGCGGGGTCTCAGGACCCGCTCACAAAGACCAATCGGTATCTCGCGTTCAAGGACAATTCCTACCAGCTTCCCGGGTCACAGGTTTATTTACAGGGAGGCAGCGGCCTCAGCGAGGGGCTTTATACGCTCCTGCCCCTGAACAGCACGAATGCGAAATATGCCTTCATGCCCGGGGCTTACATCATCGAGGCGCAGAAGAACGCGACCCTCCCCGTATCCGGGAAAACAGCATTTACGAAAGACGGATACCCTCTGACCATCGGATATCAGGCCGTGGCGGACACGGCGATACAAAGCACGCGCCCGCAGGTCTACAGTGTGCGGAAAGCCTCAGACGTCCTGAAGATGGAGGGGGATTATGTGCAGCCGTCTTTAACAGCCGGCAATGCCGGCAATATAGGTATCACGGGAGCAACTACGATCCTCGAAGGTACGCTGAAGGGAGCGGCCCTGGAAGGTTATTACGGTGGAGCTGTCAGCCTGAGCGCGGCGAACGTCATCGTCAGACAGACCGCGGGATATCTTCTTCCGGAGAACTTCGATTTCAATAGCGTCGTGGGGACCGATCTCCAGAATAAACTGATCCTTTCAGTAGGCGGTATATCAGGTATGGGTTTCCGAGAGGTGAGACTGGGTGATAAAGGCAGCACCTCTACCGTAACGATTGAAAGCGGGCTGCCCGACACGCCAACGGTGCTGAACGTATCCATCATTTCTGTGGCGGCCAAGGATAAAATAGATATCCAGACGAACGCCCAGCTCAACGCCTTGACGGGTAAGGACAAGGACAGCGGCGAGGGTGTGATCAATCTGACGACGCCGGGCACACTGACAGTCGGTGCCGGCGCGCTCGTGCATGCTGCACATGGTATCAACCTCGATGTAAATGATGTGACCGGCATTCAGGGAAACATCCAGACGGACAGTAGCAACATTACGCTCAAAAGCGAGGCCATATTCTTCTTTGATCGCGGTACATCAACCGCAAAGGGCCTCTATGTGACAAATGATGTATGGCAGCGTTTTTCCGGATTTGAGGATATCACGTTTGCGGGCCGTGACATCCAGTTCAAGGGTGCTACAGCCCTGTCCACGGCGAGCAGCCTGACCCTCGATGCGGCAAGGATTCTGGATATGAAAACGGACGGGGCTTCAACTGTGAGCCTGACAGCCCCAACAGTCAATATAAAGAATTCATCGGCGGCAGCGTCGCAAACAACGGCCCCGGCAAAAGCGGATGCAAATAAAGGAGTTTTCACCGTGAACGCCTCCGGCCAGATCAACATAGGCGGCGGGGACGTGCAATTTGACGGATTCAAGACTATCAATCTCTTCAGTGGGAATGACTTGTCCGTGAAGGGGATCGGCAGTCTGGCAACAGGCAACACGGTAAACGGCTTTGCCGACCTGAATATCACGGCGGCCCGCGTAGTGACAGGGTCCGACAGCAGCAGCACAAAAAAATACATTGCGCCCAATTTCACGATCAACGCCGGAACAGCGGCCATTAAAATGACCGGTGTTCCCGGGATTTCACCGGCTGTCTCACCGGCACCCGGCGGCCTCCTGGAGATTATGGCGCGGAGGATCGAGCTGGCAACGGTGCTGCAATCGGATGGAGGTACGATCAGACTTACGACCAGGGGTTCCACAGGAAAGAACGATGACGGTGTCTTTC
>DATKLL010000147.1:0-8411 GCA_035542475.1 Syntrophales bacterium | reverse complement strand
GGGAATGATAAAAGGAAAGAACCTCTTTCATAGGGGAGCCGATCTTGATCACTGTTTCGGGCCGTAATCCCTCAGCAAGCAGGTAACGTCGAGCATGCTCCGTGAGCGGCATGTTGACATCGCTCAAATGATCAACGATCTTGCGGTTTATTTCCTCCGGCACACGCTGATCGAAACTCCTGTTGCCAGCCTCCATGTGAAATACAGGTATCTTGCGCCGCTTCGCTGGTATTATGGAGAGGCAACTATTTGTATCCCCGTACAACAAGACTGCATCAGGCTGTACTCGTGCCATAACCTCATCCGATTTCGCAATCATACTCCCGATTGTTTGAGCCAGTGTCTCGCCCGCAGCGTTCAGAAAATAATCCGGCTTTCTTATATCAAGCTCCTTGAAAAAAATCTCATTCAACTCATAATCAAAATTCTGGCCGGTATGCACCAGAGTATGATCGGTATGGACATCCAATTCATTGATCACGCGACAGAGCTTTATTATCTCAGGACGCGTACCTACAATAGTCATAACTTTCGTTGCCATGGGTTAATACCTTTCAATAATCGTAATCTCTGATAGTCCTCTCATTTTCTAACGCAAAAGTTCTTCGCCTTGTGACATGTCTCCATCCTCAATCATCAACCTGTGATGTTTCAACAAATCGATTGTCCTTTCCAGATTAAGTACAGCGTTAGCGGAGCTAAATTCCGTCTGCATTACATCCACTTCCTGCTTTTCCCCCTCAAGCAACTCCGGCAACATAGGGAGAATAGCGTAATAATCACCGCGTTTGACACAGTGATTGGCTTCCTCTTCTGAAATCAGTATTTCATGTATCTTCTCTCCAGGACGTATACCTGATATGATTATTTCAATGGATCGATCTCCAATCAACGCCTTGGCAACATTCACGATGCTTGTAGACGGTGCATTGGGAATATAGGTCTCACCTCGCTTGGCTTCCCGCAGGGCGGCGAATACCGTGTCCACCGCTTGATCTAAGCTCAGCAAGAAACGGGTCATTTCCGGAACAGTTATTGTTACCGGTCCACCGTTCTTGATCTGCTCATGAAAGAGGGGGATGACGGAACCTCTCGACGCCAGTACATTCCCATAACGCACACAGATAAAGCGGGTTTTGGGATTTAAGATATTAGCCGTAGTAATTATCCTTTCCTGTATAGATTTGGTCATTCCCATCACGTTGATTGGTTTGCAGGCTTTATCAGTACTTATTGCTACGACCGTATCCACAGGATATCCGTTCTCTTCTATGGCACGAACTATATTGGCGGCTCCCATGCAATTGGTTAAAACAGCCTGTAAGGGGAAGTACTCACATGCCGGCACCTGCTTTAAGGCGGCAGCATTTATCACAATATCGGCGTCCCTTATGGCGGAACAAACGTCAGCATAGTTGCGTACATCACCAATGCGAAACTCCAGGACATTCATGAAATTACGATAAATCACCTCATCTGTGGCAACTAGTTTATGCAAATATGACATTCGCATATCATGCTGCTTTGCCTCATCTCTCGAAAAGACCATTATCTTTGCAGGTGTACCCTGTTCGCCGGTCAACATGCGTCGCACAATGGTCTTCCCCATCGAACCGGTGCCGCCCGTTACCAATATTACTTTCCCTTCAAGAATCATTCTGTACCCCTTTTACCCTACTTAATTCCTCCACCATCTTTTCCCACGATGGAGGCGTATAATTGAACTCTCTCCGGAATTTTGTAGAATCAAGACTTCGATTGCAATGAAACGTCTCTTCCGGTATAACCTGCGCATCATGATGCATCTTGTTGCTGATCAGTTTCAAAAGATCAAACTTACTGATAGGATCACTCGACACATTATAAAGTCCAGTCGCATAGGGATAATTTCGCAGCAGTCTATCCACGACACGGCTCAATTCGATAGTTGTCAGTCCCGTATAAATGGCATTCTTAAATCCCTTGACGATACCCTTCTGGGCTAGAAACCACTCGAGTAGTTCCGTGCCTTCTCCAATTTCATATCCTATAAACGAAGACCGCAATGTAATAGCATTCTTCCCAGAAACTTCACCAAGAGCTTTGGTCCGCCCATAAAGATCTATCGCATTAGTCTGACTTTCATCTGCATAATTACCAGCGGTGCCGTCAAATACGCAATCCGTACTGAAATGAATGACCTTGGTCTCTAATTCAGCAGCCAACTTAACCAGGTTATGTGGGAACAGAGCATTTAACATAATGCTGGGTATTGGATTTTGCGGCTCTTCGCGTCTCTTCGTGATACCGATACAATTAAGAATGACATTTGGTTGGATTACCCTGAGGACACCTGCCAGCAATTGCAAATCGAGCACATCGATGTGTTCGATAACCCTGTCGCTTTCAAGTCGCACGTCTTTTCCATAGTCACACCTGCCCTTACGGATTGTTGTATAGGTATTAGGGAAAATCGGGGAGAGATGATCCCACAATGTATGACCGAGCATCCCTGTTCCACCAAGAATAAGTATACGCATAATTATTTCTCAACCCCGCATAATTCTGATATCCAGTTGTCAAGACGGTTCAGCAGCATATGACGCTCAAAATTATCTTCGAAATAGCTCCTCCCTTGTTGAGCCATTCTGTCACGCTCATCAGCCGTCATATTGTATAGCCTCAAGACCGTTTCAGCAAGAGAACCAGGATTTCCTGCGGGGCAAGCTAAACCAGCACCGGCTTCTTCTATAACCCGAGCTCCTTCACCATCTATAGCTGCAATGATAGGGCGTGCGCATGCAAGATAGGATTGAATTTTTCCGGGTATTGTTAAGGCAAAGATGGGCTCTTTTTTCAAGGTGACTAACAGCACATCGGCCAATGCAAAAAAACGCGGCATTGTTTCCATCGGATACCTGCCAATGAGATGAACAGTTTCCGAAAGCCCCCTTTTTTTTACCTCTTCCTCAACCCAGGGGCGCATTCTCCCTTCACCTATTATTACCCAATGGATGTCTTTATAGTTCTTAATCTGTTCTGCAGCGCTTAGAATCGTTCCAAAATCCTGGGCCGCGCCGATATTACCTGCGAAGACAATTTTGAAACCACTCGGCATGCTGGTACTTTCTATGGCACCTGCCTCTAACGTCACAGGTTTGTAAAGCTCCTCCGCGCTGTTTGGAAAATACCTGATTCGGTATGGCAGTATTCCATCCCTTTCAATATAAGAAGAGAATACCCGAGATTGCATGAGAATCATATCACAACCTCGATAAATACAACGAATCAATATCCTCACCATCTTCAACATAAAATCAGAATTTATTGCCCCCGTGGCTGAAAGACTCTCAGGCCAAATATCCTGACCCCAATATATTGCTGGAGCTTTTTTTATTCTTTTAATAATGATCGCCGGGATGCCTTCAGTGAACGGCGACAGGCTGAAAAAGATCAAATCGAACTGACCTCGACAGTATAACGGACCTAGTAGTGTCGCACATAGCGTAAAGGACAGATAATTTATTATTAATTGCGATGTTCCACCCCTGCCACGGGGAATAAGCGGGACACGAATTATCCGGACACCGTTGTAATTCTCGACTCGCTTGTTGAAAAATCCATACCCGGGAAAGAATTTTCCCTGAGGATAATTCGGGATACCTGTCAATACCGTCACGTTGTGTCCCTTTTCACTTAAACCTAGGACAAGGTCATTGATCCGGAAATTCTCAGGCCAAAAATACTGGCTAATCATTAATATCTTCACTTATTAATTAAATTCCTTGATAGCCTTCCAAGTTAAGCTCGCGGTATTGCGCCAGTCGTACATCAGGGAACGTGCCTTCGCTTGACCGGATAGTTTTTCAATCAATTCACAATCGTCAATAAAGGAACAAATCTTATTAGCCAAATCATCGGGAGATGCCGGATTAAAATAAATTGCCGCATCACCTCCAAATTCAGGCATCGGCGGACGATCGGAAACCACCATTGGTCGTCCCGCACCAAGTGCCTCCAGAAGAATATTCGGGCAATTCTCGCATTCTGAAGCGAAGATGTTGACTTTTGAATAAAAATAAACAGAAGGTAGTACTTCATAAGGGATATTACCGGGAAGAATCACATCTTGCTGTAATCCGAGTCTCTTGATTTCTTTAATCACTTTCTTTCCATAATCCGTAGAATTGAACCCAGCTAAAATTAGTTTTTCTGTTGTTTTTCGCTGTTGCTTGAGCCGATAATAGCCTCTTAAAACTTCCATCTGGTTCTTGTAGACATCGAAGGTGGAAACATACAATAAATATCCATTCATCGGTAACCATGGCTGTCGCGGTGGCGGCTTGGTCGCATCTGTTTTAAAACACTCTGCGATTCCATGAGTTATGGTCACTGCTTTCTTTAAACGGCCTCTCAATCTGTTCTCAATCATTCGGCGTGGAAAATCTGCAATGAAGATTACAAGATCGGCAATTTGCATGCTTCTCAACATCGCCTTCTCAAGGAGCCAATTACGCATGCGCATCAGGCCCGGAGGATATTTTGCCCGCTGAATATAGTCAAAAGGAAGCATGTTGCGAAACATCGTAATAGTCTTACAGCCTGAGGGTGGTTTTGTATTGATTACCCCGCCTGGACAGAAGAGAACATCGGCCTTCATATAAATAAGCAAATGAGGGAGTATCGTTTTCTCCCAGTAAGCTCTTAGAAGGGGATTTTCGGTGGGCCAGTTAATGGGTACTTTAATAATTTGAGGAGCATTTGGAAGTGTAAGTGAATGCGGTGCCATTATAAAAACGTTCGCATCATGGTATTCTTCTGTATATTTTAAAAGATTAACCAGATAAGTCTGGCCCCCTCCACGGCGGGCGGAAAAGGCATTGATCACGATGTTCATTGAGCTTTCAATTCACGCATGACGGTTAACCAGCACTCTGCTACAGAAATCCAGCAGCATGAGAATGGCCCATAATAACGGGTGAGCATTACGTTTTCCCGACTGATGCACGTCCCAGAGATTAAGCACTGAAGATTGATTCAAAGGAATAGATTGAAAAAGAAGCTTATCATGAAGTCTTTCTTCCGCCCAGGCATTAAGCGGCCCTCTCAGCCAAGTATCAATAGGCACTGCAAAACCCCTTTTAGGACGATTCAGAATTTCCTTAGGCACAAACCTGTAAGCCAGTTTTCGCAGCAGATATTTGTTCACCCCATTCCTCAACTTCCATGAAATGGGCAGCTTCATCGCCCATTCAACCAGGTCGTGTTCCAGAAGCGGATCTCTTGACTCAAGAGAAAACGCCATGCTGGCCACATCCACCTTTTGCAGATAATCGTCCGGCAGTGTAAAGCATGCATCCAGACGCATCCCTTGTTCACTCGGATGCAAATTGTCATAGAAATCTTTTACAGCAAGAGTGAATAATTCATGGATGCCGAAAGTTCTTCTCAATACCTCGTCGTTGATTATTTCAGGAAAATCTTTCGCAATACTTCGAGAAAAAGCAAATGCATTTACAATGTCAGGTTGTGAGAGGGCTCCTGCCAATAGTCTCAACTGATGCGATGGAAAGAATCCAATTACAGAACCTATCAGTCGGCGAAAGGTCCCAGGAAATCCGTATAGAAAATGCATCTTCTGAATAATTTGATAATAATGATAACCTCCAAAGAGTTCATCTCCACCATCACCCGAAAGACTTACTGTTACATATTGCCTCGCAAGGCGGGAAACCGCCATAACTGGAAAAGCGGAACTGTCAAAAAAGGGCTCATCAAACTGCTCGACAAAGACAGGCATCAAATCGACCAATTTGTCGATATGCATAACTTCTGAGTAGTGCTCTGTCGCCAAATGATCTGCGACTTCCTGAGCGTGCGAACTCTCATCATAATCCTTTTCAGCAAAACCAATAGTAAAGGTTTTCACGGGCTGAGAAGTATGTCGGGACATCATTGCTACAACCACTGAACTGTCAATACCGCCGGATAGAAATGCCCCCAGGGGTACATCACTGATCATCCGAGATTTTACACTTCGTGACACAATCTCCTCAAGTTCATCCAGTAATTCCTCTTCCGGTCTGTCGTTCCAGTCAAGTGCTGGAGCAATATGCCGGAAGTCCCAGTACCGCTCCATATGCAATCCATTTTCATCAACCAATAAAAAATGCGCTGGTAGCAACTTTTGTACGGTTCGATAAATGGAGTATGGGGCCGGGAAATAGCCGCCCTCAAGATAGAGGCGAAGTGCCTGCTCATCAATATCACCGCATAATCCATTGTCCAGCTCAAATAGCGCTCCTGGACGTGAGGCAAAGGCAAAACATTTATCTGAATGATGATAATAAAACGGTTTAACACCCAAGCGGTCTCGCGCAGCAAAAAGCTTCTTCTCTAGGCGATCCCATATTGCGAATGCAAACATACCATGAAAATGTTTCACACATTCTGGACCCCACTTCTCATACGCCGACAGTATAACCTCTGTATCGCTGTTGCTTCTCCAAACTGTATCCAACTGACGGCGAAGTTCCATGAAGTTGTACATCTCACCGTTATAAACGATGACATATCGACCACTTTCTGAGGACATGGGTTGATGTGCCACATCAGTCAAATCGAGAATCGCCAGACGTCTGTGACCGAAACCGACATTATCTTCAACCCATACACCAGCATCATCGGGACCCCGCTTTTCAAGGACATTGGCCGCTTGCATTACGGCACTGTTGTTAACCGGGATTCTTCTATAATCTACGATACCTACTATACCGCACATACATCAAACAGAAGGATTTAAACGAGGGTATTTTTTAGTTAGAATACATCAGACACAAGTTTGATTTACTCAAAAATCAATTAACGATGTCTATCACTCTTTTTACCCTGTGAACCCATGTATGCTCCTGCATGACTCTCCTGAATCCCTTCTCTGCTATAGAAGACCTTTCCTGCTGATTCGCCAGATAATGATGGATTAATGCTTTTAGCTCCTCGATGTCTCTATAACAAACGATTTCCTCGCCAATTTTGAACAGATCTTCAATGCCATTAATATAGTCAAATATCCCGAACGCCTCGCATGAAGGGATTTCAAAGGTTCTTGTGTTTACACCATACTTTGATTGAGGATGATTAATATTCAGAACAATTTTTGAGGCACAATATATTTTTCTAACTGTTTCTCCTGATGCTTTCCCCTTATAATAGTTGCCATTAATCTCATCTACGTGCCTCTCCCAAAAATCACCAAATACACCAACATTGAAACCATTTAAGGAATTCAAGATATCAATTCTATTTTTAAAGGGCATCCCAACAAAGCAGACATCATATCCGTATCTTGCCTGTTCCTCACTCGTCACATCTGCTTTTTTAAAGAGTTCATCATCGGCCGCCAGAGGCAGATAGCTTACATGGTCCATCCCCATCCCCCTGATTTCCTCAACATAGTGCTTGTCATATACAAATATATGGTCATAATGATTCATTCCATTTTTAAAGTTGTACGTCCTATAGTCATGGCCACCTGTCGCTCCCGGAAAAGAATAAAATGGGTCGTCCCATTGGTATGAGATACAGGCAATGCCTAATTCTTTTTTTAAATATCTGATTGTCTCAGGAAATATTGTATCCCCTTTCACCACAAATAAAAAAGAAGGCTTAAACGCTTTTGCGATTGAAATATACTTTTGATTCTCTTTTTTTAAATTGCTCCTCAGCAAAGGATTTAAAAATATTTTGGTGCCGTGAAAAAGTCTTGTTGTTTTACCTATTATTCTCTCCCGCAGATTCATTCTATCAGTCACGAGGTTGGTCTCAAACCCATTCCTTTCAAATGCCCTTGCAATTGATTTATCCAGCCCGTAATAGTCAGGCGCTATCACCAAGGCTTTCCCATGATTCATGAAAAATGTTTCCTCTCTCTGCTCATCCTCGACAACCCTTCCTCTATTCCAATGGGTGTGGTTAGCAGTACTCTTTCCATTTTATCCGTTCGATATGACGTATCTATTGGCCTAGGGACAAGACCGTTAAAATACTGCTGGCCTACGGGAAACACGAGACTTTCATTCAACCCAAAAATTTTAACTGCTTTCTTAATGAACTCATAAATACTGACCCGATCTCTTCCGGCAATGTTAAACGTTTCATACTGCTCCATCTGAACGATTTTAAATATTGTATTTGCACATTCCCCAACAAATAGCGGCATCACATATACATCATCAAAGGCCATGAATTTTTCATTTCTGGCAACTTTGTCCAATGCCAGTGTTACAATATTTGATCTCTCTGAAGGATGATGCCAGCCGTATAAGATATTCGGCCTGATGACTGCCGAAATGACTTTAGACGATTTGGTGACTTTCTCCCCCTCCAATTTTATTTCCCCATAAAAATTGACGGGGATTGCCATATCGTCTTCC
>DATKLL010000146.1:0-67116 GCA_035542475.1 Syntrophales bacterium | reverse complement strand
ATCCTTACAGGCAAAATCATCGCGTCCAGGATTGATAGTATGGCCTGAAACAGCGGTGCCCTTTTATTTCCAGGATTTTAATGAATTACACAATAAGATAGTTAATATTGCCCAACTATCTGGGGAATGGCTTCTTTTCGGGGGCCCAAGTTATCTCAAAGAATGTGCCGGCAGTGAAAACTGTATATCTTACTCGAACAGTGCATTTCTGCTTTCACCACGGGGGGAAACAATTAATCGATATGATAAAGTACACTTGGTACCATACGGTGAATATGTACCTCTAAAAAATCTATTTCCTTTTATCGGAAAATTGGCAGTCGGCGTGGGAGATTTTCGCTCAGGTAATGGTTATAACCCTCTGACTATAAATGACAAGAAGTTGGGTGTGCTGATTTGCTATGAAGGGATATTCCCTGAAGCGAGCAGAACATATAAAAATATGGGTGCTGATTTACTCGTGAATATTACGAACGATGCGTGGTTTGAAAAGACATCGGCACCGTATCAGCATTTCTCTATGACTGTATTCAGGGCCGTGGAAAATCACCTATATGTTATAAGATCAGCGAATACTGGTATAAGCTCCGTGATCGACCCGGCGGGAAGGATCATTGCCGCTACAGAATTATTTACAAAATCAAGACTACGAGATAGTGTAAGATTTATTAATTTTAAAACGTTTTATGCGACCCATGGGGATATCTTTGTTGTAATTTGTCTGTTATCATTAATTTGCTGCTTTTTATTTAGTTTGAGGAGGAAATACGCATATGCTTGCAGAATTAAATGAAACCATTAACGATTTAAAAAGAAGAATAGACCATCTGGGAGAGTGTCTTTGACGTCCATCAAAAAGAAAGTCAGATAAAAGAATTGGAAAAGGTGTCGCTGAGTGAAAATTTCTGGAATGAACAAGAAAAAGCACGGGATACTTTAAAAAATAAAAATAAACTGGAAATGATCGTCGATGGTTGGAGAAAGCTTAAGAATTCCATAGATGATGTCGAAATACTCTTTAATCTTGCATGTGAAGAAAATGATGAAAAAACAATTGAAGAAATAGGAAGAGACATAGATAAACTTCAATTGTCTGTGAGGAATGAGGAACTCAAATTGATGCTTGGGTCTGAACAGGATCCAATGGATGCAATAATGACTATTCATGCAGGTGCGGGAGGAACCGAAGCTCAGGACTGGGCGGAAATGCTTCTGCGGATGTATTTGAGGTGGGCGGAAAGGAAAGGCTTTGTTACCAGTATTATTGATTACCAACCTGGAGATGAAGCCGGGGTAAAGAGTGTATCTATAACCATTGAAGGAGAATATGCATACGGTTACGCCAAAGCGGAAATTGGCATTCACAGGCTTGTGAGAATATCCCCCTTTGATTCGGGTGCGCGCAGGCATACCTCATTTGCCTCGATTTTTGTTTATCCTGAAGTAGATGATGAAATAGTCATAGACATTGATGAAAATGATCTTCGCATAGATACCTACAGATCTACAGGCGCAGGGGGGCAGCATGTTAATAAGACGGATTCGGCAGTAAGAATAACTCATTTGCCAACGGGAATAGTCGTGCAATGTCAGAACGAACGTTCTCAGCACAAAAATAAAGCCATGGCAATGAAATTCCTAAAGTCCCGGCTTTATGAGATGGAGCTTCAGGAACAAAAGAAAAAAATAGATGAATTGAACAAGGCAAAAAAAGATATTGCTTGGGGAAGTCAGATACGATCATATATTCTTCACCCCTATAAATTGATTAAAGATCACCGTACTAATCTGGAGATTGGTAATGTGAACAGGGTATTGGATGGCGATATTGATGATCTTATTGAGGCATATTTGTTGAATTAAAAAGTATTATGATTTTATAAAGTGTGATATACATGGCAGCAATCCGCACTGCTGCTGGAAAATCTAATTGGAATACAAAAAATAACACAAGGGAGTTAATTGAGATGTTGAGAGAAAGCGTTTTTCTCGTATCTGTTATATTCTTGCTTTTTCTCCTCCTTCCGAGCAGTTTCCTAGACGTTGCTTATTGCCAAACCACACAAATAAATGAACCTTCACATTCTTCATTCACTTCGGAGAAATTAGCAGTCGCTGATAGTACATATAAAAGTGCAGAGCCGCATGAGAAAGAACAGCCCAATAAAAGTGTGTCTTCAGAACAGAAAAACGTTACTCTTTCAAATGGAGGGTTGAAGGAACAGGGCGGGGATATAATGGAAGAGGCTCTTGACCTGCTTAATGAATCCCGGGATTATTGGATTAAGGGAGATATGGAAAATGCTCTGGATTTGCTTGATCAGGCCTATGCATTATTGTTAGATACAAACGGGGATCCGGATATTGCTCGTCAGAAGGATGATATACGTTTACTGATATCAAAGCAGATACTTGCTATTTACTCATCAATGCACACAGCTACAGGCGGTAAGAGGAGTGAGATACCTCATATCGTCAATTCTGATGTTGAGAAAGAAATCAGGCTCTTCC
Organism: Syntrophales bacterium; assembly: GCA_035542475.1. GTDB lineage: Bacteria > Desulfobacterota > Syntrophia > Syntrophales > UBA2185 > DATKLL01. The sequence goes on along the minus strand of DATKLL010000146.1, from coordinate 64,605 downwards.
AAACAGTAGAAAATGATTTTTTTATTCAATCTTATAAACGTTCGGGTCTTTACCGTTCCATCATTTTAAAAGAGCTGAAAAAAGCGGGGTTGCCTGAAGAGTTATCTTGGCTTCCCCTTGTAGAAAGTGGATTCAAACTTCATGCTTTATCCAGGGCGCGTGCATTAGGTCTCTGGCAGTTTATTCCTTCAACAGGTTATAAGTATGGTCTAAATCGTGACGAATGGATTGACGAAAGACTGGATGTCGAAAAATCAACGAGAGCTGCCATAGACTATCTGAAGGAACTCCACAGTATGTTTGGTGACTGGCTTACGGTATTGGCAGCCTATAATTGCGGAGAGGGAAGAGTCCTTAAAGTTATATCGAGACAGCACATAAATTATTTTGATCGGTTCTGGGACCTCTATCACCAGCTTCCTTATGAAACAGCGCGTTATGTACCGCGCTTCTTAGCAACTCTGCAAATAATTAAGGACCCTGAGAAATATGGAATCGATCTCAGTGAAAGTCTTGAAAAACAGCGACCTTATCCTTACGAAGTAGTTAAAACAGATAAATCCATGTGGTTGAAAGATATAGCTTTCCACCTCGGAACGTCAGAAGACATACTTGTAACATTAAATTCGGAACTAAGGCAAAACATGACGCCTGATAGAGAATATAATTTCAAAGTCCCTTCAGAATTAACTGAAAAATTTACCAAGATTATAGATGAAATTCCCACGTATGAAAAACCTCGCCAAGCATTTGTTCATTATAGGGCAAAACGGGGCGAAACAATCACTTCAATCGCCCGCAAATGTAGAACATCTGTCAGTGCGATTATGGCTTATAATGATATATCAGGAAAAAAGATCAAAACGAGCCAACGTCTAATCATACCTGTTCAAAAATCAAACTATAGGAGCAATAATTCTCATCCAAAATCTGATAATGACAAAATCCCGTCAAACGGTGACGTGATTAAATACAAGGTAAAGAAGGGTGAAACACTGGCATCTATCGCTAAACGTTTTGATACTTCGACTGAGGAAATTAAAAGATTGAATAGAATCAAACGTAAGACACTTAAGCCTGGTCAGGTTATCATGATTAGCTCGAAGAACGGAGAAAAACAACAGGCCATCGGTTCAGATAAAGAAACTCCCAAAGTGAGGAATAAGAAAAGCAAAGATACAGCAGCTAATGCCGATTCAAAAACGTACACTGTTCGAAAAGGAGATAGCCTAGATAAAATTGCGAAAAAAAACGGGGTCAGTCTGGATAGAATCCTTGAAATAAATAAATTAGCACGAGAAGATCATATACATCCTGGGCAGGTTATAATTGTAAAGTAATATCGGTGTCACTCACTTTTTCAATATGCTGAAGACTTCCTTTTCCCTCCGTTCCATCTTTTTTACCTCATTTTCGCTGGTATTTTCATGGTTGTAGTTAAGTAGATGAAGCACCCCGTGTACCATGAGAAATTCAAGCTCATCATTTAATTCTATACCGGCTTCTTCCGCATCTTTTAAGGCTGTCTCCACAGAAATAACAATATCTCCGAGGACTTTAGGATTAATATTCCCATATTCTCCTTCGGAAAGAGAAAATGTTAAGACATTTGTAGAATAACCCCGGTTTAAATAATGTTTATTTATTTTCCTGATTTCATTATCATCAACAAATAACAGACTAATTTCTTTATCTTTACAGTCAAGATAATTCATAATTTTACGCAGTACCCGTTTAACATGCTGAAGATCAACGTTTATTTTTTTCTGCCTGTTTTCTATTAGTATCAACATTATTTTCTTTTTTGCTTCCGTTAAATTCTCGGATGACCAGATCCGGATAATCAATTCTTTGATGAAAGATACCATTGAGGATTCTCATAAAATTCTCGGCGATTTTATTCAAATCATGAAGTGTAAGTTCACAGTCATCGAGTTGACCATCCATAAATACTCGCTCAATTCTTTCTCTGACCAGGTTCTTGATCCTTGCTGGAGTCGGGTTTGATAATGTCCGTGATGAGGCCTCTATAACATCACCAAGAAGAACAAGACCGGCTTCCTTGCTTTGAGGTTTTGGCCCAGCGTAACGAAAATCGCTTTCCAGTAAAGATCTGATAGATGGATCTCTATCCTTTTTAGCCTTCTCATAAAAGTAACTCACAAGGCTGGTCCCATGGTGCTCTCTTATAATGTTCGTGATTTTTGTACCGAGTTTGGCTTTGCTTGCAAGCTCACAGCCTTCTTTGACATGAGTAGTAATAATAAGGCTACTCATTTTTGGTGATAGTTTAACGTGCTTATTTTCTCCGTTTTGTTGGTTTTCAATGAAATACTGTGGCTTCTTTATTTTACCGATATCATGATAATATGCACTAACTTTGGCGAGAAGGGGATTTGCGCCTATAGCCTCCGCAGCGGCTTCAACAAGCGACGCTACGATAATACTATGGTGATAAGTACCGGGCGCTTCCATAATCATCCGCTGGAAGATGGGATGATTCAGGTTGGCAAGTTCCAATAACTTTATGTCGGTTGTATAATTAAAAAGCGCTTCAAAAATAGGGGTAATTGCCGCTACAAGGATTCCTGAAACAATGCCGCCCACAAACCCCATGCAGAGCTTTGTGATAGTGCTGGATGAGATGATACTGGTTGATGGAGAAAAGAGACAAAGGGATAAGATAGTGGCACCGTTTAATAAACCCAACAGAAGGCCGATCTTGAAAAATGCTGATCGTTGTTTACAATGAGAGACATGATAAGAAGCGGCAACACTCCCGATGAAAGCAAAAAGCATCATTGATATTTCGCCTTCAAACAAAAAAGCTGCAAGAAATGACGAATAAATAGAAAATATCAAGGCTACACTTCTATTAATAAAAATACCGACAAGCATAGCACCGGTGGCAAAAGGAATAGCAAAATAACAAGCCTCGGTAGAGAAAAATGAAAATGCCCTGTTGACAGCCTCAGACATAAAAATCCCTGATTTTATTAACAGGATTTGAAAGAGAGTGGTAATGCCCATAAAAATTATGTCAGAAATATTCTCACCAGACTGAATCCACATTTTGGATAACTGAAATAATACTATCGACAGGGATAAAATAAGAAAAAAAGTGCCCAAAAGAATGTAGATATTTGAAATATTTTTTTCACCCTTGATCTTAAAGAAAGCATTCAACTTATCCAGATCAGAAGGAGAGATCTTCTGACCTTCTCGAATAATCATTTCATCTTTAAGAACCTGGAAAAAAACAGGTTTAAAATCCGCTAACAGAGTCTGTTTCTGTCTTTCCGAGGCATTCTTATTAAATGTCAGATTCGGCTGGATGAGCTTCCAGGAAATAGATATAACAGTTTTCCTCAAATCTTCATTGGTATCTTTGAGAATATCGTTTGCCTTCTTCGAAATAGTTGTATCTATGTTTTTGACATATTTGATGGTGTTAAGCTTTCTTTCGATTTTTACCTTCTGAGTCTTTATATCCCTGATAATGATCCCATTTTCAGTGTCCTGCTTTGTAAAAGTAGTATTGGTTAATAATTCCGCTTTATAGACACCTGCAATAATTTTAGAAATTGATTCTGATATCAAATTGGAGAATTTGTATTTTTGTAAGATGTTTAGTTCATCATTCGACAGGGCAATACCTAATAACTTTTCAAAATCATTTCGACCCTTATTCAGGAATGCCTGTGTGGGTGCGGGTTCATTGCCGGTTACAATAAATAATTGTTCCACAAATGAGAAACCCTTTGCTACTGTCAACTTTATCTGGGAAGCAATATCACCGTCGTAATCATAAACAGGTTGGACATCCTTGACTACTTCCGCTTTCTTCTGTTCTGTAGCTGTCCTGTCTTCGACCAGGAAATCATGATCAGCTCTTACGTCTCTTGTAGCTATTGAGCCGACTTTATACTCAGGGTAAGAGAAGTAAACTTGAGGTGTTAATAATAGAGACAGGATAGCACTGAGAAAAATAGCGATCGCCCATCTTTGAAATGCTGTTTTACGCGCAAAGTCAGGTATTATTTTTTTTGGGTTTAATACTTTTTTAAAATGTTTGGAAACTTTGGTTAAATTAAGATTATCCGGCATCATAAAACATTATTTTTTAATTCTCTTCTTTGCACGATCAATGTGATTGTATGCCCGTATCACATCTTGGACAAGGGGGTGTCTGACTACATCAATCTCTGAAAAACGGAGGAACTTAATTCCTTCTACTTTCTTCAAGATCGTCTCAGCTTCTATGAGACCGGATATTTTGTCATGTGGGAGATCTATCTGGGTTATATCCCCTGTGATAACAGCCTTTGATCCGAATCCGAGTCTCGTTAGAAACATTTTCATCTGTTCCGAAGTGGTATTTTGCGCTTCATCAAGAATTACAAAAGAATCATTCAGAGTCCTTCCACGCATAAAAGCGAGAGGTGCAACTTCAATAACTCCTTTATGAATTAGGGCCGATGCCTGATCAAAGTCGATCATGTCGAAGAGGGCATCGTATAATGGTCTAAGATACGGATTAACTTTCTCTGCTAGATCACCCGGTAAAAACCCCAGTTTTTCTCCGGCTTCAACGGCGGGTCTTGCCAGAACAATGCGGTTGACCTTTTTATCTAGCAGCGATGATACTGCCATTGCCATCGCAAGGTATGTCTTGCCTGTTCCTGCAGGACCTATCGCGAAAACTATATCGAAGTCTCTGATTAAATCTATATAAAGCTTCTGGACGATACTTTTGGGAGTAATTATTCGTTTTTTTGAAGAAATAAAAACCGTATCGAGAAAAATCTTCTCCAAGCTGATTTGTCTGTCGCTGGACAGGATCCTGTGGGCATAGTCGATGTCAGCAGGGTATATAGGATACCCTTTTTCTAATAACGAGTATAGTTGAACAATGAGGTTCTGCACCAAGTCTGTTGCAACCTGGTCCCCCGTGATTGTCAGAAGATTGCCGTGTACAATTAATTTTACAGGTTCACATTTTTCAATGAGTTTTATATTTCTATCATGTTCACCGAGGAGATTTCTTAGAAGGTTATTATCCGGGATATTGATCTTTTTGACAGAGATAGTATCGTGGAGTTGCTTCAAGTAAATATGCTACCTCGCTATTAGCTATGCCGTATTTAAGAATATTAATCTAATGATTCAAACTATTTTTATGCGTAATGCTAACATGTGACTTTTTCGATTGCAATCATTTTTACTTTTTCATAAACAAGTATGCGTATACTTTAGCATTTCCAACCATATTAGAGATAAGACAGTTCTCATTTGGCTGATGGGCCGTATTATTAACCCTCGACCAGACTGCGGCCGGGTAGTTATTCTTGCGAAAAATGGCGGCGATGGTCCCTCCACCTATTCCTTGCGGTGTCGCCTGCACATTATAGACTTCCTTAACAGCTTCCTGAAGGGCATTGACAACCGGAGCGTCATCCGGTGTAGGAAGAGGGGCTTGCATTTCCTGAATTGTAGTGATTTCTATAGATACGCCAAATTGTCTTTCTATTTCATCAGTCATTTCCCTTATTTTGTCAAATACATCTGATAATAAATATTGAGGGAGTATCCTGCTGTCCATATAAAAGACATCTTCGCCAGGAATCGTGTTGATATTTTGAACATTCGGTTCTTTCTTAGTCGGTTGAAAAGTACTTATCTGGGGTTGATAGAATTTGTCGGAAGCATCAAATATATGGTGAAGATTATTCAATGTGACGACGAGATGAGACGCTGCTTGAAATGAATTTCTACCAAGATCAGGCCGACTTGCATGACACTGTTTGCCAATGGTCTTGAAGCGAAGCCAGAAGATACTTTTTTCGGCTATCTCAATCATTGTTCCATCTTCATTTCCGGAATCAGGAACTACAATAATATCCGCTTTTCTAAAAGGATTTTTTTTATGTTTCAAAATATATGACAAACCGAAAACGCTTGCTGTTTCTTCATCGGAAACGAAAGCCAAGCCTATAGGGTATTCCGGTGTTATGCCTTCGTCGAATAAAGCTTTTGCTGCGAATATGGATGATACCATATCCTGCTGATTATCTTCCGTGCCTCTGCCGTATATTCTTCCGTTCTTTATGTAACATTGGAAAGGATCACTATCCCACAACTTTAATTCTCCCGGGGGGACTACATCGATATGTGTCAGAACCCAGATAGTTTTTCTTGAGTTCTTGCCCGGTATCGTAACGAAGAGGTTGGGCCTGATCCCCGAAGACACTCTGTCGTCAGAGGCATTAATTTGCGTAATGCCTGGAAAATTCATTTTGCGGAGATATGATGATATACATAATGCTTTTTTATATTCACCGTCACCACCGTTATCAGGAGACAAGGCAGGAATTGCTGTAAGCTCCATTTGCATTTTGATCATGGCATCTTCATAATTCTCGATCCGTCTGGTAATTTTCATGAAAGCTGTCAGATCATTCATAGTTTACTCTCAACTCGTAAAACATTTTTAAAAGTAGTAAGCATTTGTTTATAAGTTTCTTCATTTCCCACAATGAGGGTAACAGATTCATCCGCAGACAGATATTTAACTGCTATTCTTTGGACATCTTTTGCGCTAACTTGTGCAATATTGTCTCTGTAAGCAGCGAGATAATCCCTCGGCAGATGCTCATATTCGATCATTAATTGCTGATAGGCAATTTGTTTTGCGGATAAAAAAGAAAAAATAAAATTATTATTGATTGATTTAATTGCCCGCTCAATTTCTTTTTTATCTATCATACTGTTCCTTAAATCTTTAATAACGGAACGGATCAATGAAAGCGCTTTCACAGTCGCTTCAGATTTTACTACAGCGTAAGCCCCGAAAACGCCATATTCACTTTTTTTCGTGTAAAAACTTCCAGTGCTGTATGCAAGTCCGAGATTATTTCTGACTTCCCGGAAAATGAGTGATCTGAAACCTCCGCTTCCAACGATAAAATCAAGTACCTCAAAAGGATATGCGTCAAGATCCCTTTTACCCGGTGCAAACTGAGCGGTGATAATTATTGATTGAGGAATGTTCTTAGACAAAAAATAGATATGTCCTTTACTCTTTGTTGGTATGTGGGGTATGTCATAGTGCACGTTTGCCTTATTCCACGATCCAAAATGCTCTTTGATTTTATTTATAGCCTCTTGTTTCGAAATATCTCCGGTTACGGCTATCATCAGGTTGCCGGGATAATAAAACATGTTGTAGAATTGGACAAGGTCGTCTCTTTGAATATTTTTTATCGATGCTATGGTGGGGAATCTTCCCGCCGGAGTATTGTCGTATAGCAGTTTTTTGAATTCCCTGAAAGCGAGCTTTTGGGGATCATCCGCTACTCTTCTAACTTCTTCAATCTTTAAATCTTTCGCCAGACGGATTTTGTTTTGTTCAAAAGCCGGATTCGTAAGCACCTGAGAAAAGATGTTCAAACCTTCATCCAAGTCTTTCTTCAGAACGGAAAGATTAAATGATCCCGAATCACGATTCATAGAAACACTGATTGAACCGGCAAAAAAGTCCAGGGCTTCATCTACGGCGGTAGCGGACATTGAGTTCGTGCCCCCGGTTCTCATAGCTGTAGCTGTTAATTCTGCTAGACCTTCTTTCCTAATGGGATCATAGTTGGAACCGGTTCTGATTACGGCCGATATATTAACAATAGGGAGTTCATGATCTTCAAATATATAAAGTATAATACCGTTATCAATAACAACCCTTTGTGCCAGAGGTGGAATAAATCTGTCTGGCTGGTAGTGCAATGTATCGGGGTCGGGGAGTTTTGATATTGAAGTTGTTTCCGTCGCACAGGCAATGGTACTTGAAAGAAGAAAATATAGGAGAACCAAATGTAAAACACGATAAATAAATTTATTCATTAGACTAATTTTTATCAATCAAATTTGCTACGGTTCTATTTTCTGGAAGCAGATATTTTTTCGCTACACGCATGATGTCTTCAGGCGTCACCTTTTCAATTATTTTGATGTGATTGGTAATATAGCGATAATCACCGGTAATGATTTCAAAATAGGAAAGCATGTTTGCAAGCCCGGTATTACTTTCCAGGCTTCTGATAAAATCAGTCCTAAGTTGGTTTTTCGCCTTATCTAAGTCTCTATCTGATACAGTTTTTGATTTGAGGTCTTCTAACTCATTGTTTATAGACATCTCTACTTCCGCGCTTGTATGCGGATAACGGGGTTTAGCGGATATCACAAAAAGATTAGAATACTTTGCCCCCGGCACGCCGTTGGTTGTCTGTATGCTTTCAGCAATGGCCTGTTCCTCAACAAGTGATTTATAGAATCTTGATGTCCTACCTCTTGAAAGGATGCATTCAATAACATCAAACACATAATCATCAAAGTCCGGCATCGCTGGTTTGTGATAAGCGATAATCAGCTTTGGATTTGCATCTGCCAAAATATTAACACGACGTTCACCTTTTTGAGGCAGTTCCTCTGTTATAGGTGCGGAATTTAAATTGCGGCGTGGAATAGAACCAAAGTATTTATTGACTATCCTGATTGTTTTTGCGGGATCAATATCTCCGACAATTGCAATGACTGTATTGTTTGGAGCATAATATTTTTTAAAGAAGTCTGCTGTATATACAATACTTAAAAATTGTAAATCCGAAGGCCAGCCCAGGATCGGTCGTCTATAAGGGTGTGCAACGTATGCTGTAGCTAAAAATTGTTCATAAAGCTGTCCTCGCGGATCGGAATCAACCCTCTGTTTTCGCTCTTCCATAATCACGTTGCGCTCGGAATAAAATTCACGGAAGACGGGGTTAGTCATTCTGTCGGCCTCAATCCTGGCCCAGAGCTCGATCCTGTTGGAGGGGAGGCTGACATGATATGTCGTAAGATCCAGTCCCGTGTTTGCATTCATGTGATCTGCACCATTTTCCGTATAAAGTCTGTCGATTTCATTTTCTACAAATAATTTTTTATGCTCTTTCTGTAATAGTGTCATCTGTTTGGTCAGCGATTCGATTTTATTTTTATCTGCATATTTCCCTTTCATTCTTTCAGCGTCAAGATTTTCACCGGTTTTAGCTATTAGTCTGAGAATCCTGTCTTCTTTTTTATAGTTTTTTGTGCCGATAGTTTTTGTTCCCTTGAACATCATATGTTCCAGGAGATGGGCTGTGCCTGTTCTACCATCCTCTTCGTCAATGGCACCAACTCGATGTCTTATGTAAAATGATACTGTAGGGCTTAAATGCCTTTCCATCATGAGAACTATCAGACCATTATTGAGAGTATATGAAAAAACCATTTTCTCCAGTTCATATGAAATTACAGCCGAAGGGATGCTAATAAACATAAGTGTAAATAAAATTGCATGGGTCAGTATACCCACGAATGATTTACTCATCATCTTCTGCCTTCGTACGATGTTTTAGTGCTGCTCTCAGACGGAATGCAGGATAAATTATTCCTACAATACTGATCAGAATAATTAGGCTTGATGAAAAAAAATGCATGATAAACTCATAAGGATTCTTCATACTATATGACGCGATAAGTGCCTGAATGCCAAACGCCAAAAAAAACAGCGAAAAAAGAGCAATAAGGATAATCCTTAAACACCAAAACCATGAACGCATAAATCATTTTCTTTCATAATACATTCACAATTAAGCCGCATTTGCCTATCAGACATATTTTCATTGTCAAAAAAATATTTATTTAACCTGTATAAAATTCACCATTATAAAATGTGCATCCGTTCCATCTCCAAATGTCTCCCACATACGGAACAACTGGGTGGAAGAGATACACTATATTAGTAAGCTATCCTGCAACGAGCGGCTTATGATTATCATGATTTCAGGAGTGAAACAACGTCAAATATGAAGCTGTACGACGATAGAAACGTGCTTACGGGATTTGTTTACAGTCAATCTACCCTTGTCATCATTTTTAACTCCTGGTACATTTGAAATGTCAGCTTGTCACTCTGGCAGGGTAGTAGTGAATTGTTGTGAAACAGAGGTTCTCCTTCAAGGTCGAATGGAGACGCATCCACTGACGACTTCCACATTGACGTACCGGGTATTGGAGAATATTCCGAAATAATAGGTCTTGCCCCACACGATTGGACATAATGTATGCTGTCCCTTACTTCAGAAGCCTCCTGACCGGGTAATCCGCACAGTAAGTAAACACCAAGTTCCTTTGATGTATAACCTGCCTCCTTCAAATACGTCACAGCAGTTTTCAATTGTTCGTTGCTGACTTTTCCTCCGGTGTATTTTTGAATTATCACATTTGACGACTCAAAGCCGAAACGAATGGTTCTAAACCCAGCCCTGTACATCAGTCTGCTTAATTTTTTTGTGATTTCACTAAGGTGAAGACCGTTTGGACAGTGAAATTGACATGGCAAGCGTCTCTTTATTATTTCTTTAAGCATGGGCACCGCCATTTCTTTAGCATTGACTAAGAGAGCGTCATCATAAAAGGAAAAGTGATTGACATCGAAATTTTTATTCCAAAAGCTGATTTCATCGACTACCCTTATCGGATCTCTTCGTCTGAAATTCTCATTTAATATATGAGAAGCACAGTATGTGCATTTAAATGGACATCCTCTTGATGTTTGAACTGGTATTTGATCTACAAAATTCAGTAAATCGAAAGCAGGGTAGGGCAAAGAATCCAGATTTTGTGTATCGGGTGTGTAAATAGTCTCAACGCCAAAAAGATCTTTTAACAGATCGAGAATATGCCTTTCACCTTCACCGGGTATGGTATAATCAGCCCCTGATTTTAATGCATGCTCAGGACATATGGTTACGTATATTCCTCCTAAAATTACAGGAACACCTGGAAATGTTTCTTTTGCGATTTTTATTGCGTCAAATACACCCGGGTACCAATAACTCATCATAGAAGTGACCAGGATTAAATCTGGCTTCACTGATAAATTTAGTTCCTCAACAAAAATACCGGGGGTTATACCGTATCTGTTATATCTCCTTTTAATATCCCTTAAAGGATATGGTTTGGAAATTATTTCTTTGGGAAACTTTCCGTGACCCGAATCATTTCTCTTGGGCGGTTTGTTGTTTGTTTCTTTTTTTGATAGAGGATGATATGGATTCAAACAATCGATGAATCGAATATTAAAACCGTTCTTACGAAGCAAACTCGCAATATATAGGAGTCCAAGCGGTTTTATCCATAAATCATAAGCTGCAAAATCGTATATCCAAGGATTGATAAGAAGAATATTTTTTTTCATATTGCTTAACACATATACCATAGTATTTTATAATCTGGCAACAATGCCGACCTGATACCCATCGTTATTGATGCAGCATCTCAAATTTCAGTCAGTAATGAATATGACCCGATAACAAATGTAAGTGCCATTACACGTATCTTAGAAAAGACTTGAAGCATTATTTGATTATTGCTAACATGCCGCTCAAAAGAACAGAGACAGGTATCAATATGAGGTCTGTTGTTCAAAGGGTCGACAGGGCAAGGGTGTGCGTTGAAGACCAGATAATATCCAGTATCGGAAAGGGCATACTTGTTTTCCTTGGAATAGAAAAAGGGGATAGTCACAGTGACGTAGACTATCTTCATGAAAAAATCATCAATTTAAGAATATTTGAAGATATTAAGGAGAAAATGAACTTGTCTCTCCTTGATATATCGGGAGAGATGCTTGTGGTATCTCAATTCACCCTTCTTGGTGATTGCAGAAAAGGGCGAAGACCATCCTTTGTCGCTGCTGAAGAACCCGAAGAGGCTAAAATACTTTACGAATATTTTATATGTAAGGCAAAGGAGAAAATCGGCCATGTAGGGGCTGGTGAATTTAAGGCTATGATGAAAATAGAATCTGTAAATGATGGCCCTGTAACCATACTGCTTGATAGTAAAAAGATATTTTAAAAGATGATGAAGATCAATATCCCTCCTTGCCAGATTAAAATAGACAAAGATGGTATCTGGTATTACAGGGGCAAAGAAATTGTCAGGAAGGACATCATCCATTATTTTTATCAACATTTGAAAAGGGATGAATATGGGAGATATATAATTGAACTGGAGGACGATTGCTGCTATCTTGAAGTAGAGGACACACCGTTTGTAATTAAAGCCGTATACGGACCTGATTCACAATCCTCAAATGAAAAATATATATATGTTCTTTTGTCTGATCATAGCCTTGAGAAGCTGGATCTTGACACTTTATGTATCGGAAAGGAAAATGTACTTTATTGTTCCATAAAGGATAATGCGTTTGTTGCACGATTTTCAAGAGCAAGCTTTTATCAAATCGCGAATTTTATAGAATATGATGCTGAGAAAGATAAATACTTAATCTCACTGAACGGAATATCCTATTATATAAAGGTGTAAAATTTAGATAAGCAAAACAGACGGAGGCGCACATGCTTGACGACCACGTAAAAGAGACATTGACGTTTGATGACCTTCTTCTTGTACCATGTGAATCGAATATTCTTCCCAAAGATGTCGAGACTTCGACACTTCTTACAAATAACATTATCTTGAATATTCCAATTATCAGCGCCGCAATGGATACAGTTACAGAGTCTCGTACAGCCATATGTCTTGCCCAGGAAGGCGGCATAGGGATTATCCACCGCAACATGAGCATTGAAAAACAGACGATAGAAGTTGATAAAGTGAAAAAGTCGGAGAGCGGTATGATCGTGGATCCAATAACCATCGAACCTGAGCAGAAGGTCCATGAAGCCCTTGATCTCATGAACAGATACAGAATATCAGGCGTTCCTGTGGTTAAGAATCGCAGATTGGTAGGAATTCTGACAAACCGGGACCTGAGATTTGAAACGAACATCGATCAACTAGTCTCAGATGTGATGACTAAAGAAAATCTTGTTACCGTTTCCTCAAATATCACACTGGAAGATTCCAAGAAGCTGCTGCACAAGCACAGGATTGAGAAATTGCTCGTTGTAGATGATGAGTATAACTTAAAAGGAATGATAACCATTAAGGACATAGAAAAGATAAAAAGATATCCCAATGCGTGCAAAGATTCTTTAGGGAGACTGCGCGTTGGTGCTGCTGTCGGTATTATTGACAGAGAAGCGAGGATTGATGCTTTAATAGCATCTGGCGTTGATGTGATCGTCATAGACACATCTCACGGACATTCGAAAGGCGTTTTAGATGCAATAAGAGATACTAAATCCAACTTTAAAAAGTGTGAGTTGATTGCCGGAAATATAGCTACAGTTGAAGGTGCAAAGGCTCTTATCGATGCGGGAGTGGATGCAATCAAGGTTGGAGTCGGTCCGGGATCAATATGTACGACAAGAATAATCGCCGGGGTTGGAGTACCACAAATGAGCGCGATCAGGGATGCTGCCAAGGTTGCAGCAAAATGCAATATACCAATTATCTCTGATGGAGGTATTAAATATTCCGGTGATGTTGTTAAAGCCCTTGCCGCAGGCGCTCACACAGTCATGATAGGAAGTCTATTTGCCGGGACAGAAGAGAGCCCTGGGGAAACGATTCTCTTCCAGGGAAGAAGCTACAAGGTATATAGGGGTATGGGTTCACTTGAGGCCATGAAACTGGGAAGTATGGACAGGTATTATCATGATGATATAGAGAGCAGCCTGAAAATGGTTCCTGAGGGTATAGAAGGTAGGGTACCTTTCAGAGGCTCGCTTTCTGCAAGTATAAGCCAGCTTGTAGGCGGTCTTAAGGTCGGCATGGGATATGCTGGTTGCAAAACAATAAAGGAACTGAGAGAAAACACAAAATTCGTTCGCATTACATCAGCGGGACTTCGAGAAAGCCATGTCCACGATGTTATTATCACCAAAGAGGCTCCTAACTATTGGCTCGACTGATTATACGACGACATAAAAATTCAGACGCATCCCTTGTGCCGTTTCAGTATACTCTATGTAAAATTCGCTCATCAGTGATGCGCATGTCCGAAATTTACTGTTTATTGACTTAAGCATTAAATCGATATTCTGTTTTTACCAGGTAATTAAAAAATGAACTCGGCTGATTTTGTCCACCTACATGTTCACACGCAGTACAGTCTTCTCGACGGAACTATTCGTTTCGATAATCTTTTTAAAAAAGCAAAAGAGTACCAAATGCCTGCAGTGGCCATGACTGACCATGGTAATATTTTTGGGGCTGTTGACTTCTATCAGCACGCTCAGAGATACGGCATTAAACCTATCATCGGTTGTGAACTCTATGTAGCCCCCAAAAGCCGTTTTGATAAGAATTCTCATACTACAGGAGAGAGTTCTTATCATCTTGTTGTCCTTGTCAAGAATATGCAAGGATATAAGAATCTCATGAAACTCGTAACATCAGGATATCTTGAAGGGTTTTACTATCGACCACGAGTGGACAAGGAAATCCTGGGAGAATATAACGAAGGCCTTATCGGTTTGAGTGCATGTCTGCATGGTGAAATATCGAATCTCCTGTTAAAAGGAAATAAGGAAGCGGCTAAAAAAGTTGCCGAAGAATATAGAAACATATTAGGCGATGGAAATTTTTATCTGGAGATCATGGAAAACGGTCTACCTGAACAAAGAATTGCGAATGCAGGACTCAACGAAATAAGTCGGGAGCTATCAATTCCTTTAGTGGCTACTAATGACTGCCACTATATAAATCGAGAAGACGCTGAGGCACATGATGTCCTGGTGTGTATTCAAACCGGGAAGACCGTCGATGATATCGACAGGATGAGGTTCAAAACAGATCAATTTTATTTCAGATCACCTGATAGCATGAAGCGGCTTTTTAAGAATATTCCTGAAGCTGTTGATAACACAGTTATTATTGCAGGAAAATGTAATTTCAATTTTGATTTTGGCAATATTTCTCTTCCTAATTTTAAAATCGATACGGGTGAATCACTTGACGAATATTTAATGAGGTTGGCTAGGCAGGGACTGAAAAACTTAATGCCAATCCTTATGAAGAGTAATCAAGAGAAATGCATGCAACAAAAATATGAAAGTCGCCTCGAAGAAGAATTGGGAATTATCAAGGCAATGGGATTTGCCGGCTATTTTCTTATCGTTTCTGACTTTGTAAATTACGCAAAACATAAAAGTATTCCCGTAGGGCCGGGGAGAGGTTCTGCTGCAGGAAGTCTTGTCGCATATGCCATCGGCATAACCAATATCGATCCAATACGTTACGGATTATTTTTTGAAAGATTTTTGAATCCGGAACGAATAAGCATGCCTGATATAGATATAGATTTTTGCCAGGACGGGAGGGATGAAATTATCAGGTATGTAACCGATAAATACGGTAGTGATAGAGTCGCACAGATCATTACGTTCGGTAAAATGCAGGCGAAGGCAGTTATCCGGGACGTCGGAAGGGCATTGAATATACCCTATGGCGAAGTAGACAGTATTGCGAAACTAGTTCCCAATATCCTTAACATCTCTCTAGATATGGCCATCCAAAGCGAACCACGTCTTCAGGAAGAGGAGAAAAAAAATGAAAAAGTAAAAAAACTCCTCTCTCTGTCCAGATCTCTCGAAGGCCTGAATCGACATTCCTCAACACATGCGGCAGGTGTCGTTATCTCTGATATACCTCTCGTAGATCGCGTACCTCTGTGCAGAAGTCCCAAGGACGAAATCGTTACGCAGTTTTCAATGAATGATCTTCAAATGATTGGGCTGACAAAATTTGATTTTCTAGGATTAAAGACTTTAACTGTTATAAAAAATACCCTGCAGTTTATAAAAGAGGGCAGGGGTGAGGAGATCAATATCGATAAAATCCCCCTTAATGATCAAAGAACCTATCAATTACTCATGAAGGGGAACACGGACGGTATATTCCAGCTGGAAAGTGCAGGCATGAAAGATATTCTGATAAACATGAAGCCTGATTGTATTGAGGATATAATAGCCTTAATAGCACTTTACAGACCAGGGCCGATGAATATGGTTCCTGAATTTATTTCACGAAAGCAGGGTAGGACGAAGATTGTATATGAAGTTTCTGAGCTAAAAGAAATATTAAGGGAAACGTATGGTGTTATTGTTTACCAGGAACAGGTAATGCAGATAGCCAGTGCTATTGGCGGCTATACAATGGCTGAAGCAGATATTTTACGAAAAGTCATGAGCAAGAAAAAACCCTCTGAAATGGAGAAGGAAAAACCCAAATTTCTGGATGGTGCCAAACAAAAAAATATAACGGAAAAAAAAGCAAAAAAAATCTGGGAACAGATGGAAACATTTGCAGAATATGGATTTAACAAGTCTCATAGTACTGCTTACGCCATGATATCCTACCAAACCGCTTATTTGAAGGCTAATTATCCTGTTGAATTCATGGCAGCGCTTCTGACAAGCGAAAAAGATAATAGGGATAAGATCATCAAATACATAAACAGCTGCAAAGATATGGGTATAAATGTTCTTCCTCCCGATATAAATGAATCGCAAAGCGATTTCAGTGTTGCCGGTGAACATATTAGATTCGGTCTGGCTGCCGTGAAAAATGTTGGTATTGGTGCCATTGATTCAATTATATCAGTTAGAGAAAGCGAAGGTAGATTTAAAACTTTTAATGATTTCTGTAATATTATTGACCTTAGGAAAATTAATAAGAGGATGATTGAAAGTTTGATTAAATGCGGAGCTTACGATTCACTAGGCTATCGTAGAAGACAGTTAATTAAATATTATGAAGGTATTGTTGATACTGCTCAGAGGCAGCATAAGGACAGGTCGAGCGGACAGACCAGTTTCTTTGACCATTTTAAGAACGATAACGATAAAAATATAGATTTGTTCCAAGAGGAATCGATATTCGATGCGGTTGAGTGGGATCATCAGGAATTACTCGCTCACGAGAAGGAAACACTCGGATTCTATATCACAGGTCATCCTCTTTTAAAATTCGCCGACAAACTCAGCTCCTTGGCTAATGTGGACACTTCGAGTATAAACGAAAAGAAGGATCGTGAGGGAGTAATTTTTGGTGGTGTGGTTAGCAACATTCGTGAGGTAACAACGAAGAAAAAGGATACTATGGCTTATGTCACCATTGAGGATCTTAAAGGATCAGTCACAGTAATTTTCTTTGCGGATATTTATAAGAGTGCTTTTGGTCTGCTTCACAGCGATGAGCCTGTTCTTATTAAAGGTACAATAGACGCTGGTGAAGAGGGGGTTAAGGTTATCGCTTCTGAGCTTGTTGACCTCGTTAATTCAGGAGAACAATCTTATAACACCGCACACTTTTATATTGATGCCACAAAATCAGCTGTTGAAGATATCGAGTCTCTGAATATTTTATTTAAAAATCATAGAGGTAAATGTGATGGTTTCATCCATATTCTCAATGGAAAAAGTGAAGTAATCATTTATCTAGGGAAGGAATGCAGGCTTGAGTTAACTGATGAGCTTAAAGAAGAAGCAGATCGCATACTTGGGTCAGTTTCGACTAGATATGGATATAATGATTATTAATGCAATTCATTCATTTATAGTGATAATATTAAGTAATACTTTAATATCGGATAATGAAGTACCGAGAAAGGACTTATAGGAATAAAGTATCGGATAATAGTCTTATATCTTTTCATGTAAGCGTGCGTGAAACAGATCTTTTTATACGTTCTGACCAAGATCTTTCCGATGTTGCATTTCGCTCAGTCTACAAATATCGCGCATTTATAGAGTCTTATATAAAGTATCATCCCGATTTTTTAACTTCTTTAAATCCAATCACTGATGATAAATTTGCACCGCCTATTGTGAGGGATATGCTGAAGACTTCCAGTGTAGCCGGTGTAGGCCCCATGGCCTCGGTTGCAGGGGCAATCGCTGAGTATGTAGGCATTGATCTTCTTGATTTATCTTGCAATGTTATCGTTGAAAATGGTGGTGATATTTTTCTGAATACAGAATCTGATATAACTATTGCAATTTTTGCTGGAGATTCACCTTTGAGCTATAAACTCAGGCTATGCTTGAAGTCGGAAAAAATGCCAATGGGTGTATGTACATCGTCTGGAACGGTTGGACATTCCCTAAGCTTTGGAAAAGCCGATGCAGTCTGCATCTTGTCAAAATCTGCTACGATGGCTGATGCAGCAGCGACTGCTGTCGGAAACCTTTTAAAAAATAAATTTGATATTAAAATGGCTCTTGAAAAAGGGATCGAAATAGAGGGCGTTGATGGTATCGTAATAATTATGGGAGAAAGTTTTGGCGCAGTTGGAGATGTTGAGCTAATCTAATTGACTATAAATGAATATAATGTTCATGATAAGTTTACATAACATATCTTATAAGACGTATATAAATCAAAAGACTTGTTATAAACCTTCCTCAACCAATTGATTGACCAGTTGAAGTTGTTTGTCAGTCAGTTTTTTTGGTACATTTATTGTTATTTTCACAAATTGATCACCCTTGCCTGTGCCCTTCAATCCGGAAACGCCAAAACCCTTCATTCTAATTTTTGTATTGTTTTGAGTTCCGGGTGGAATCTTGATTCGTTTCGTGGTCCCATCAAGGGTTGGGACATCAATACTTGTACCCAAAACAGCTTGTGTAAAATTAATTACCTTTTCGATATATATATCATTTCCATCTCTTGCAAAAATTGGATGGGGAAGAACATGAATATTTATGTACAAGTCGCCTGAAGGACCTCCGTCAACGCCGGCAGCTCCCTTTCCTGCTAATCTCAGTTTCTTTCCGGAATTGATGCCGGGTGGAACCCGAAAACTTATTTCATCGATGGTGTCTTCTTTTTGTAGGGCTAATTTCTTTTCCGCGCCAAAAACAGATTCTTCTAAAGTAATTGAGAGGTTATATTCAAAGTCCTGGCCTTTTTGAGGCTGGTGTGCATATCTATGCCTCTCTCCCTCGAAAATATCGGAAAATGATCCGCCTTGAGTGAAAGCAAAACCACCTCCCCTGCCGGATCTGAATGTTCTGGTCCCTGTTCCTCCCAAGTCTCCAAAACCAAAACCCCTTAATATATCATTAAGATCAAAACCTCTAAAGATATCCTCCTGAGTGTATCTCTGTCTGAACTGGTCGGCAGAACCGAAAGTATCATATTCCTCGCGCTTTTTAGGATCACTGAGAACGGCATAAGCCTCACTGATTTTTTTAAACTTTTCCTCTGCCGTTTTGTTGTTGGGATTCTTGTCAGGATGCCACTTCAGGGCCAGTTTTCTATAGGCCTTTTTGATCATCTCAATGTCTGCGTTTTTTTCCACACCCAATATTTTGTAATAATCTTCTGCCATAAAATACTACTTACAATTTATTATTTGTCTTACAATATCCATTTCTTCAACTTTGTCAAGTCTGGAGCAAGCAGTTTTAATTAATAATACAGCTATTTATTATGTTCAGAAAGTTACAATGAGTTTCTTGACCAAGATCTAAATCCAGGTATGCAGTTATCAAATAAAGTATTTGGAACTAAACTTTGATGACAGCAGAATTCGCGCCTTTATGCTTCCCGCCCCATATGAAAGGCTTTGAGGTTTCCCTGGGCGGCTTTCTTCGGGAATGATTTAAGGATTACGTGCTCCCAAAGCGACATATCAATTTGTAAATAAAGTGAAAGAACGCCGAGAAGAGCAGTGTTTTCCATTCTGACATCACCCGCCTTTATTGCTATGTTATTGGCATTGACAACCTTCACAGAATGGAAGATTTTTTCTAAGAGTTCAATTATGTTGGTAGGATATACGGCATCGCCAAGATTTACCGAAGGTGGATAAAGTTCTTTTTCATTAACGATAACAGTGCCGTCCGTCATCATAAAATCAAGATAACGCAGGGTCTCTAATTTTTCAAATGATAGCAGAATATCCACATTACCTTTTTTAGCTATCGGCGAATAAACCTTCTTCCCATATCGTACATGACTGGTTACAGAGCCGCCCCTCTGGGCCATCCCATGGACTTCGCTTTTTTTGACATCCAGGCCTGATTCCATCATAACGAGGCATAATATATCACTAGCCCGTAGAATGCCCTGGCCACCAACTCCTGCCAGCAAAATACTCTTCACATCTTGATCACTATTCATGAGATTAATCAACCTCAACAATAGCGCCGACTTTGCATATCTGCTGACATACAGTACAGCCACTACAGAGGTCACTGTCAATAAATGCAATACCTTCCTGCTTTTTCACGTTCTTTTTAACCTTTTTTTCCGGCATATCTTCAAACCTTGTCCACGTGATTGGTGGACACCCCAATTTTAAACATGATTTGCAGCCGATGCAAATGCTCGCATCAATTGCCAGAGGTTTTCGCTTATCCTTTAAGCTTCGCTTGAATAATACGCAGGGCTTCCTTGATATTATTACAGAAGGACCAGACTTTGACAACTCTTTTTTTAATACTTTACTTGTTGCTTTTATATCATAGGGGTCTATTACATTTACACTGTCAATGCCCAACGCAGTAGCGAGCGTCGCAAAATCCAGCTCTTTTGTTTTTTCTCCTTGAAGGGTGTAACCGGTTGCCGGATGCTCCTGCATACCCGTCATAGCAGTTGTCCTGTTATCACATATGACAATGACTGCTTCACTTTTGTTATAGGCCATATTTAACAATGGTGTCATACCTGAATGTATAAATGTGGAGTCACCGATAACACCAACGACCTTCCCCTTCCCTTTATCCTTCAAAGCCTTACTCATTCCATGTGCCATACCTACGCTTGCACCCATACATATACATGAATGAAGACCTTCCAGAGGTTTCATATAAGATAGCGTATAGCATCCGATATCACCCGTGACAAAGGCGTCCAGTTTCCCTAGTACATAAAATAACCCTCTGTGAGGACATCCGGGACAAAGATTAGGAGGCCTGGGTGGAATTGATACGTTCGGCAAACTGACGACCTCAGTTTTTTTACCTTTTATGGCCTTCTCAATCACGCCGGGATCGAATTCGTTTGTATAAGGAAAAATCTCCTTGCCGATTACTTTGATGCCCAATACAGCAACTTGCTCTTCTATAAATGGATCGAGTTCCTCGATGACGTAGAGTTTTTTAACTTTTGAGGCGAATTTCCGGATCAACCTTGGAGGTATCGGATATACCATACCAAGCTTTAAATAGGAAAAATTGGGAAAAACATCTTTTGCATAATTATATGACATCCCAGCCGTTATTATGCCGACTTCGGGATCATTCATTTCAATCTTATTTTCAGGGAAATTTTCAGCAAATTCTCTGAGTCTTTGCAGTCTATTCTCAACTTCTATCCTTCTTGCACGAGCGTTGACTGGTACCATAACGTATTTTGAAGTGTTCAAGCGGATAGTTGTTCGATCTTCGACGGCTGACGGTTCTTCCAATAATACAATGGATTTTGAATGGGAAACACGCGTGGTCGTCCTCAGAAAAACAGGGGTATCAAACTTTTCACCGATATCGAAAGCAATTTTAATGTAATTCTTCGCCTCTTGGCTGTCTGCAGGCTCAATCATGGGTATCTTTGCAAACTTGGCATAATTTCTATTATCCTGTTCATTTTGTGAACTATGCAGAGATGGGTCATCCGCAGTAATGATGACGAGTGCCCCATTTGTGCCCGTGTAACTTACTGTGAAAAGTGGATCAGCAGCAACGTTAACACCGACATGCTTCATGACAACCATAGCCTTTGCACCAGCTATTGCCGCACCGATGCCCACCTCAAGGGCAACCTTTTCATTTGGAGACCATTCTGCGTAAACGCCGTCATACTTTGCGAAATTCTCAATAATTTCAGTGCTCGGGGTTCCCGGATACCCTGAAGCGAAGCGAACACCATCTTCATAAGCGCCTCTTGCGATACTCTCATTTCCCGACATTAATGCCTTCATGTGATCTTTTAGTTCTCCTGAAAATTGCAAACCATATCAACTAATTCAACTAATGATAGATATTTTTCGTTTTAAAATATTCTTCATGGAAGGGTCAGAAGTTTTATCCAGTGCTTTTTTATAATATTCTAATGACTTTTCTTTGTTATTCATCTCTTCATAAATCCTTGCTATATTTCTGTATGTTATTCCTTCAAAGCTTCCGTCGACTTTTGAATTCGCAGCCTTTTCAAATGAATCCAGGGCATTCTTTAAGTCTTTTTTCGATTCGTAACAGTATCCCAATCCGGTATATGCGAGGGACTTTAGATCACTTCCATCTGATACTTCTTTAAGAAATTCAGTATACGCCTTAATTGAAGATTCAATATCACCGAGATTGTAGTACATATTTCCCATCTGATAATAAACCATCATGGCAGCTTTGGATCCTGGATATTGTTTTATAACGTCTGTATACATATTCGAGATATTTTGGTCCGGATAACCTCCTTGCATAGTTAACCTCATGCCACCAAGATTAGCCTTTGCATACAGCATCTGAGCATTATTCTCGTAATTCATTCTGTAAAAATACCAACCGAATGAAATGGCGACGATTAAAGTTATTATACCCGATGCAAGATAAATCTTAAATTTGTTTTCTTTTATATAAATCGCTATTTGGTTTAATGCTAATTGAAATGAATCCGGCTTTTCAATTTCCTTCTTGGTAACCTTTCTTGCCATATTTTTATCCTATTTAAAATTTTAATTGCATTTGACGATCAATCTTTTCGACGACAAAAGTCGGTACCCGCACTATTTTCCCGAGGGTATTTGTACATGCATGAATAGTGTATCCTTCAACGAGAATTTTTTCTTTGTCTTCATCCCATATGTTGTAATTAAATTTCATGCTTGCCCTTTTCAAATATTCCAGTTCCGTTTCAACGACAATGATCTGGTCATACTTGGCCGGCAACAAATAATGACAATATGCCTCCGTCAATGGCAGGTTATAACCTTTTGATTCCATCTCCGAATAGACTACACCAATACCCCTGAGGAGTTCTGTTCGTCCTATTTCAAACCATTTGATGTAATTGGTATGATAAACAATACCCATGGCATCGGTATCCGCGTAGATGACACGTATTTTAACATGATTTTTCCTTAACAAATCGCCTCCAATTTTTTATGAAATCATCTATGAGAAGATGACCGGGAGAAACCATTATGCCATTGCTTTTTGCCGAAGACTCACTGAAGACGGAACCGTTTTTTAAATTTTCTTTTTCATCGGAAGACAGTACAGCAAATGGAGACGGGTCTGATGCATGTGTCCTAAGGCTTATAGGTGTTGGATGGTCACTCAATATGAGCAGTCTGAAAGGACCTATTTTGTTAATATCTTCCAGGATGGTACCGACGACTTTTTTGTCAAAATCTTCGATGGCCCTAATTTTGCCTTCGATATTTCCTTCATGACCCATTTCATCAGGGGCTTCAACATGGACAAATACAAAATCCATTTCTCTCAAGGCATCTAAAGCCCGCCTTGCTTTTCCAGAATAATTTGTATCTATATACCCCGTTGCGCCTTCAACGTTAATTACTTTAAGACCCGCACAGACACCGATACCGTTCAAGAGATCAACGGCAGATATCATCCCCCCCCTTAAATTATATTTGACAGTGAGTTTTTCAAACCTGGGGGCCCTTCCCTGCCCCCACAACCAAATAGAGCTCGCTGGCTTTTTGCCCTCTGTAAGACGTAACCGATTCACAGGATGGTCCTTTAGAATAACCTGTGAACGCTTCATGAGATTTTTTAACTGATTCGCGCCATCACCGCCGCGGGGCAGATAATCACTGATCACCTTTCCTGTAATATCATGGGGTGGTGTCGTCTCAAGAAGGTACTTCCCATCTTTCCATACCAAAAGATGCCTGTAGCCGACACCGGGATAGAATTGAAAATCGTCTGTCCCCAATTCCTTGTTGATGTCGTGTATGATTGTTCTTGCTTCTTGAGTTGTTATATGATCTGCCGTAAAGTCTTCCATTATATATTGTTCATTTCCCGCAAGAGTAACCAGATTGCAGCGAAATGCCACGTCGTTGTTTCTAAGCTGCAACCCCATGCTGGCTGCTTCCAATGGCCCCCGGCCAGTGTAATATTTTTGGGGGTCATATCCAAGTACTGTCATAATGGCCACGTCACTCCCCGGTGAAAAACCAGCGGGTATGGTATCTATCATGCCCAATGTTCCTTGGGATGCGATTATGTCCATATTTGGGATATGGGCGTATTCCAACGGGGTCTTCCCCTTTAATTCAGCTAATGGATAATCCGCCATACCATCGCCGAGAAGTATAATGTATTTCATTACAGCCGTTCGTCCTCTATTCGTATCAATACCGTTTTCCCGTGTATTATATCAAGCCGATCAATTTCTTTTATTGCTTTCTGGACATCTTTTTCCTTGGATTTGTGTGTCGTCATGACGATGGGAACCGGTCCTGCTTGCTGTCTTCCTTTTTGAATGACTGCGGCAATACTTATGTTATTTTCACCCAGGATTCCGGAAATTTTCGATAGGACCCCTGGCCGGTCTAAGGCAGAAAATCTAAAATAGTAGTTTGTGCATATGTCTTCAAAAGACATTAGTTCGATATCATTAATTATATCCTCTCTCAGCGATCGGGCCGGCACACGGCCGGATATTCCTTTTAATAAATTTCTAGAAATGTCGATCACATCAGACATTACAGCACTTGCCGTCGGCATCATCCCCGCGCCCTGACCGTACAGAAAAACAGTGCCCGATACATCGCCGACGAAATGAAATGCATTGAAATTCCCATTGACATTAGCCAAAAGGTGGAAAAGAGGGATCATGGTGGGATGAATTCTTGCCTCAATGTATTTTTCTCTCTGAATAGCGATGGCAAGCAGTTTGATCCGATAGCCCAGTTCTTTGCCGAAATCAATATCCTGTTTAGTAATACCCGAGATGCCCTCTCTGTGGATATCTTCAAGTCTGACTCTTTTACCGTATGCCAATGATAGTGCGATAGCCAGCTTATGGGCCGTATCAATGCCTTCAATGTCAAAGGTCGGATCGGCTTCCGCAAAACCGAGCTTTTGAGCTTCTTTCAGGACAACTGGAAAAGATTTTCCCTCGTCGGTCATTTTGCTCAATATGTAGTTAGATGTACCGTTCATGATACCGAAAATTGATTTCATCCTGTTTGCAGCCAGACTCTCCTTCAGAGTCTTGATGATGGGAATTGTACCGCCTACACTGGCTTCGAAGCCAATATCAACCCCTTCTGTCTCAGCGGCCTGAAATATCTCATTTCCATATGTAGCCAAGAGGGCTTTGTTAGCAGTAACGACATGTTTCTTTTTACGTATGGCTTCAAGTATAAGCGAGCGCGCAGGCTCATACCCGCCGATAAGTTCGATCACGATTGATATTTCGGGATCATCAAGGATTACCTTAGCGTCAGATGTTAACAGATTTTTCTCTACAGTAACTTGTCTCGGTGAAGTGATATCAATATCAGCTATTTTTTTAACGACAAGCTTTGCACCGAGCCGCTTCTCTATGAGATTTATTCCTTCCTGATGCAGTTTGATTAGACCTGTCCCGATAGTACCGAAACCGATTAATCCCAATTTTATCGTTTTCATGGAATAAAACCTGTATTTAATTTTATTTTGTGGCATCTTTATTTTCAGTTTCAATAATACATGTTGTGCTATCAATTGTTGCCACTTCTATAACAGTTAAAGTAAACTTGTCAAAACAAATTAAGTTATTTCGAATAACCTCCTAAATCAACCTGTTTTCGCGAGTTCAAGCCTGCCGCCCCATCTGCGCAGGAGGACTCCTTTCAAATGTGCATGTCGCTCCTTTTCCAGCAATGGATCTTCTTCGATAAGATCAAAGGCGTCCGTCTTTGCCTCACTCAGAATGTGTACGTCTCTCAGGATATGGGCAATGCGAAAATCCGGCAATCCCGATTGCCTTGTGCCCATAAATTCACCCGGTCCCCTGATAGCCAAGTCTTCTTCAGCAATCTTAAAACCGTCGTTTGTCTGTTCCATGATGCGCAGTCTTTTAAACGCATCCTCGGAACCCTTGTAATGCGACATTAGAACGCAATACGACGGAATATCACTTCTACCGACCCTTCCCCTCAACTGGTGCAATTGTGATAGGCCAAATCTTTCCGCATGCTCTATCACAATCAGCGATGCCTGTGGGACATCAATTCCTACTTCAATAACGGTTGTGGAAACGAGAATGTTGATCTCTTTACTGAAGAAACCTGCCATTATCTTATCTTTTTCTTTCCCTTTCAGCCGGCCATGAATAAGTCCCACCCTGTATTCTGGGAATATTTCCTTCCGTAAGTGTTCAGCCATCTGCGTTGCATCTTTAAGGTCCAGATTCTCTGATTCTTCAACTAATGGATAAACGACAAAAACCTGGTTGCCCTTCTTTAGCTCCATCCGTATGATTTCATAAACCCTATTGCGCTGCTCTTCATAAAATACCTTTGTCCTAATCTCTTTCCTTCCGGGAGGAAATTCATCGACCACGGAAATATCTAAATCACCGTACACAGTCATTGCAAGAGTCCTTGGAATTGGGGTAGCTGTCATAACCAAAAAGTCGGGATTTACCCCCTTTTGTCGCAGCGCAGCCCTCTGGATAACACCAAAGCGGTGCTGCTCATCGACGACAACAAAACCGAGTTTGCCAAAATCTATATCCTCCTGTATTAATGCGTGTGTACCGATAATGATTTGAACGTCACCTCTTTTTATCTTTTCGATTATTTTCTTTTTTTCTTTATCTCTCAGGCTGCCGGTAAGAAGAACAGCTTTTAAACCAAGCTGGTCCGCCCAATTTTTAATGCGGTCATAGTGCTGCTCGGCAAGAATCTCAGTTGGTGCCATCATGGCTGCCTGGTAATTATTTTCACATGCTGTAATTATTGCTGCCATGGATACTACCGTTTTACCGCATCCCACATCACCTTGAAGTAGCCGATTCATGCTGCAGGCCTTTCTCATATCTGCTTCGATTTCTCCAATAACCCTTTTTTGAGCAGTCGTTAAACTAAATGGAAGAATATCATAAAATTTTTGAAGAATTTTACTTCCGGTTTTAAATGCTATTCCTTTATCCAGTATGTTCCCTTTCTTTTTCATAGCAAGACCCAACTGCAGGAAGAAAAATTCATCATAAATAAGTCTATGGTGTGCCCCTGATCGCATTTCATTGTATATGCTGATATCCTCGTCAAATCCAGGAAAGTGCACGTTCCTGATTGCAGAATAAATATTTTCAAGATGACGTTTTTGACATATTTCTTCAGGTATGGGGCTCAAGACATATTGCGAATAGTTATCTATCACGTGGGACATGATTCTCCTGATTTGTTTCTGGTGAAGTCCTTCCGTCTCTGAATAAACGGGTACAATCCTCTTGAAGTGGAGCAGATTTTCTCCACTTTCGTCATCGTCCAAAATCTCGAAGTCAGGGTGAATCATATCCTTACCGAAAAGATAACTTACCACTTCTCCTGTCATGATAACCCGCAAGCCCTCTTTGAAAATATTCTTCAAATATTTAAAACTGCCTTTAAACCATTTGGCAGTAATCAACCCGCTTCCATCGTCTATGGTTACCTCATAGACTCTTTTATTTCTATATGGCCTGATCTCAGCCCGGCTCACGGCACCAATGATTGTTTCCTTGGCACCTGCTTTCAATGATTTTATAGTCTTGACGTACCGTCTGTCTTCATATTTCCTCGGTACGAAATACAATAAATCTTCTACAGTTCTTAAACCCTTCTTCTCCAGCATCACTGAGATTTTTGGCCCCACTCCTTTTATAAACTGTACAGGGACGGATATCTTTGTCAGACTCTGCGCTGCGTTATCTATCTCAGGAAATGCCTTCTTATTTTGAAACTTAGAAGTCACAGTTAAATCTGTTTCAGCAATTCGCTGCAATTCGTTAACAAGAACAATCGCCTTTTCAATGCGTTCTTTTTTGATTTCCAATGGCAGTTTATCGAAGCCCCGGAATGCTTCTTCGAGCCCAGAAATTATTTTTTTATAGGTTTCGGCTAAATTAGCCTGTATTGCTTTTATTGATATTACATCCTCAATTTGTATCAAAAACGTCGTCATTGTCGCCTCAATATTCTTAACGAGAGGCAGATGACTGTAGGAATCTCTTGCTGAGAATACTAAAGGTGCTTCGATTTTTTTTAGAATTGCCTTAAGTGTTTCCATGGCTCAAATCCTTTGAGCACAATATTAATATAATAATTTCAAATAGAAGGATTGCACGCTGTTAACAGATATTCAGTTTTTTCGCAAGTAAAGAATTGACATTTGGAATTAATTAGGCTAAAGCTGTTCACCATCTTAAGGGCCAATCGGTAATAATATGCAGGAAAAATTTTCATATAAGGATGCAGGTGTTGATATAGACACAGCCAACCTTTTTGTCGATAGGATTAAACCACTTATAAAATCAACTTACCGCAAGGAGGTTATGAGTGCCATTGGCGGTTTCGGGAGTCTGTTTCATCTCGATATCGGGAAATATACCAAACCTGTATTGGTTTCATCCACGGATGGTGTTGGAACGAAGCTAAAAATTGCTCAATTGACGGATAAGCATGATACCATCGGTATTGATCTCGTTGCGATGTCTGTCAATGATGTCGTGGTGCAGGGAGCAGAACCACTTTTTTTCCACGACTACATCGCTACAGGCAAGCTGGATCTGGAAAAAAGCATTAAGATCATTGAAGGTATCGTTAAAGGGTGCCGTGAGGCCGGTTGTGCGCTCATCGGTGGAGAAACGGCTGAAATGCCGGCATTTTATAAAGAGGGTGAATATGATCTAGCGGGTTTCTGCGTCGGTGTAGTCGAAGCCGACAAAATAATTGATGGCTCGGAAATCCGTGTTGGTGAAAGGATCATCGGCATTGCCTCAAACGGCATACACAGCAACGGCTTGTCGCTCGCCAGAAAAGTACTCTTCGACAAGGAACATCTCAGTGTTCATAAAATGGTAGATAGCCTTGAGCATACTTTAGGTATGGAGCTTCTCCGTCCAACAAAAATTTACGTAAAATCCATCTTGAATCTGATAAAAAACTTCAGCATTAAAGGCATTATTCATATCACGGGCGGTGGATTTATTGACAACATTCCACGCGTTTTGTCTGGTCAATGCCGGGCGGTTATATTAAAAGACAGCTGGGATATACCGCCTATTTTTACCGTCATTAAAAAGATAGGAAACATCGATGATGCGGAAATGTACAGGGTCTTTAATATGGGCATAGGTATGATGATTGTCGTACCGGAAAAAGATGCCTCTGATGTGATTGAGCGCCTTGAAATATTGGGAGAAAAAGCGTACGCCATCGGTTTTATAGAAAAAAGAGAAATAGATCAACCATCAATATCATTTATCTAATTCTAAGATTTGATTTATACTTAAGCCATTCAATCTTGCACCGAAAGCAGAGAGGAATTAATTGTAACAAAGGTCGGGATGAAAGGCAGCAATAGAAAACGGCTGCCCAATCATTTCCCCAGCGCGCTTTCGATGCGTCCATAATCGCGATCGATGGTATCTTTGAAATTGTATGCGGATTCTCAAGTAAATCATAGTCCTGTAATATTCATGGGTTTTTAAAATATGTATGATACTATTGTAATCGGTAATGATTTAAGCTCATTAATTGCAGCCACGATACTTTCCCACCGTGGGCTGAAAACTGTTCTCGTATGTGAAGGTGATGCTCAATATACATATGAAGAATCGGGTTACACCTTCAATATAGATCCGTCGCCATTAACAGGATTCGGCCCGGCGCAGATATGCTCTCGTCTGGCAGCGGATCTAGGAATCTCCATCACGCAGTGCACCGGTCTGCATTTGTTGAATCCTGGTCTTCAAATAATCATGCCTGATCACCGTCTTGATTTTTTTTATAACCAGGAGGACCTGTTCAGGGAGATGGAAAGAGAATTTGTCGGTCATGCCGGAAACATTCGCAAATTATATATGTCGATTTTAAAGATCAGTGAGTTCATCGGACAACAGACCATTGAAAACCCACGCATATTTCCGAAATCATATAAAGAAATGGCAATGCTTTTAAGAAATGTTCCGGCGTTAATGCTGGAATGGCTGTCTCTTTCAAAAGCATTTAAGAGAGTCAAAACTAATTCCTCTTTAAAAAGAGTAATTGAGGCAGAAAGCACCCTTCTCTCGAACTTTCATATAGATTCAAATATCGGCACAACACCTGTACCATCGGCATATACTCTCTCACTCCCCTTAAGGGGGATATATTATTCTATGGGCGGCAATGAGTTTCTTCTGAGGTCCGTCAAATCAAGGTTTGATGATTCCGGAGGTCAAATAATAAAAAACTGTTCTGTTATCAGAATTAATGCCGGCAGGAAGACAGATGTCGATGTCCAATTAACTGAGGATACATTATCAAAAATTGAAGGAAGATACCTGATCGTCAGCACTAAATGGGAAAAACTGAAATTGCTTCTCCTTAATGACCGCAAGTATCGGCGTCTGGAACGAACGCTGAAGTCTGTTAAATCTATGTACTATCCATTTACTTTACATATGGGCGTTACTGAAAACTGCATCCCCGAAAAGATGGCAGCATACGTTGCTGTTTTCATCAACCATAAAAGTACAATTGTGAATAATAATTTCGTTTTTATTGAAACAAGCGCTGCAGGCGATACTAAGCGAGCCCCTCATGGGAAAAGGGCATTGACTGCAACCATTTATTTAAAAGAATCTCCGTTAGTATTGAATGACGAAGAGCTAAGGGGCATATCTAAGACAGTATTGCAGTCTCTCGGAACATTTCTGCCTTTTCTTCAGGAAAATCTCGATTTCATTAATATCGACAAATCCATAGAATTTTCGAGAAAAAATCAGGAGGTAACTAATCAGAAATATTGTATGCGGTACTGTCCTTTTTTAGGCATGTCACGAATATCCAATAAGACACACATACATAATGTTTATATGACGGGAGGCATGCTTATGGCAGGTCTTGGCTTTGAGGGTGAGATAATATCCGGCATTAATGCTGCTGATTCAATTTTATCAAGGGAGGGGAAGACGCATGGATACAGGACTAACTGATTTTACCATTCAGGATCTGGGTGTGAGAACCATACCATCCCCGGTGAATGTCAGCTACTTTACACCAGACAGTAAACGCATTCTCTTTAATATTTACCTTGAACACTATAGAGATTTAACTACTACGGATGGCGTACCGCTGTCAATTGAAGTGGCAGGTCCGCGGGAAAAAATTTTTTTTGATCCAGTTCAGACAAAGGCAGCAATTGTAACATGCGGTGGTCTCTGTCCCGGTATCAATGATGTCATAAGGGCAATTTTCATGGAACTCTTTTACCGGTATGGGGTAACAAACGTTGTGGGGATTAAATACGGGTTCCAGGGCTTGATTCCAAAATTCGGCCATCAGGCAATAGAGCTGAAGCCGGATATTGTAAAAGACATCCACACTTCCGGAGGAAGCATTCTATCTTCTTCCCGCGGTATGCAGGATCCTGCTGAGGTGGTAAACACTTTAAAACGCATGAATGTCGATATTCTTTTCTGTATAGGCGGGGATGGTACCATGAGAGCTGCCAGATTTATCGCGGAAGAGGTAACAAAAAGAAAGCTTCACATCAGTATTATCGGTATACCGAAGACTATCGACAACGACCTGAACCTTATTCAGAAAACATTCGGTTTCGATACAGCCATATCTGAAGCAGTCAAGGTCATCCAGTGTTCACATATTGAAGCGCAGGGTGCCCCGATGGGGATCGGTCTCGTGAAGATTATGGGCCGCCAATCTGGTCATATTGCGGCTGGCGCAGCCCTGGCACAGGGAGATGTCAATTTTGTTTTGATACCGGAGGTACCTTTCGACTTGGAGGGGGAGAATGGTTTTTTCAAAAACCTGGAGAAGCGACTGAAAAGAAGTGGCCATTGCGTAATCCTTGTTGCGGAAGGAGCCGGCCAGGAACTCATTCACAAAGATAATGAGGTCGTGGAAAAGGATGCATCGGGCAACATAAAGCTGTTGGACATCGGTCTGTTTTTGAAGGCCAGGATAGAAGAATATTTCAAAAAAACCGGTTTGGAGATAAATCTGAAATATATAGACCCGAGTTATACAATTCGCAGTGTGCCTGCCAATGCAAGCGACAGTATCTACTGCGGTGCCTTGGGTCAATATGCCGTTCATGCAGGTATGGCGGGCAAAACAAGCATGATGGTCGGTCTGGTGAAGGATGAATATGTGTACATCCCTTTTCGAATGGTCACATCCGGATCACAGGTAAATCCTGAGGGCAACGTATGGATGCGTGTTCTGGAGACAACGGGCCAACCGCCTTCTATGAAAGAATAGACAGTGAAATCCAGATTAGGACCGATAATAAATATTACTGATCTACTTTTACTGTAACTGTCGCATTTATTGCTTCCAGCTTATAACGGTCGTAATTGTCGAGAACTCTTCGTATATAAATACGTGTCTCTGGGTAAGGAGGAATCCCTCTGTATTTGACAACAGTACCTTCACCGGCGTTATATGCAGCCAAAGCCAGGGGAATGTTACCATTAAATAGATCAATCAGGTATCCCAGGTGGCGTATACCGCCAATGATATTATCTTCGGGATGAAAGCAGTCGTTGACTCCCAAAATTGATGCCGTCCGGGGCATGAGCTGCATCAGACCTTTGGCGCCTTTTTTCGAGATCGCCTTATGGTTAAAATTGGATTCGGTCTTTATTACAGCCTTTACTAAAGCAAAATCTACCCCGTACTTATGGGCCGCCTCTGCAATCAGAGAATCATACTCTGTAAAATCAGTCCCAGGCAGAAAATGAACCGGCTCTTCTCTTATCCAGACCTTGAGTTTGGAATTCTTACGGACATCGCTAAAATGTATGATTCCCTTTTCTTCGACATACCTATAGACATCTGCCGCGGAAGGAAAAGTCAACAACAAACATAGAATAAAGAGTCCTGCGAAGACGGCAAACAAATAACTATGTCTTCTTTGTTTTATAAGGATATCCGTCATTATAATTCCCTATCTTTCTTTATCTACGATAAGTTCCCGTACTCAAAAGTATGGAACAAAAAAGATAACGAGATGATTTTTTAACATCCTGTATTACCCATCAAATAATAATAAGATTAACCAGGCGTGTCATAATCGTATCCCGCTTGTCTTGAAAGGTGGTTGATGGTTTATGATTTATACCTAGCAAAGTAAAAATATCCCCACAATCGGGAGAAACCTTGATCCAGGCAGCTAAATATCTTATTCGTCCATAGGGAAAAGTATGATGTGTATTCTTCCGGAAAAGGAAAAAGATAATTGGGGAAAAATTATTTTAGATCTAAATGTGCCCCAATTTAAAATCAGGCGAAGGATCATATTATAAAGAACTCTTTGCCGATTCATGTCCGTGTTATAATATTTACAGGTAGTTTTTACCTACCATTACGCTACTTTAATATCCCCATTGATTTATGACTTGATCCAAAATATTAGATAACATGTGAATTAACCTTAATTTCTAATCACCTTAAGTGATAATGAAAGTTTAATATGCCGAGAAGGATTGAGGTTTAATCGTGAGTAGAGAATTGCGCATATTAATACTGGACGATGTCCCGACGGATGCCGAATTGATGAAAGATGAACTCACTGAATCGGGACTGATCTTCATATCAAGACTCGCCTCATCCAGAAAATCATTTCTCGACGCCCTAGAGGAATTTATTCCGGAGATAATACTTTCTGATTATTCGATGCCATCATTTGATGGGTTGTCAGCCCTGAAGATAGCCATGGAAAGGTGCCCGGACGTGCCATTTATTTTTGTTTCGGGTGCAATAGGTGAGGAAATGGCTATTGAACTACTCAAGAAAGGAGCGACTGATTATATACTGAAAGACCGATTGTCCCGTTTGGGGCCTGCAGTTTCCCGGGCGCTCTCTGAAGTTGAGGAACGTACCGAGCGGAAACGGATGGAAGATGTGCTGAAGGAGTCGGAGGTCAGATATCGTACGATTTTTGAAAATACGGGTACAGCGACTATCATTATTGATGAGGATACAACCATTATCTTGGCGAACAGACAGTTTGAAAGGCTTTCCGGGTTTTCAAGGTCTCAGATAGAGGGTAAGACGAGCTGGACAGATTTTGTTCTTGAAGATGACTTGCCCGGAGCAAACATTCTCAAACGACCATGGGGAAAAAATTTCAAAATGTCAGAGGACGGCTATGAATTCCGTATCACAAACAGACAGGGTGATGTACGGAATGTACTGGTGAATATCGCGGAGATACCATCGACGGAAAGAACAGTCATGTCTCTTCTGGATATATCAAAGCTAAAAAATGCGGAAGAAAAAATCCTGGCAAGTAATGAAATGCTTCGATCGCTTACATCAGAACTGGTCATGACGGAAGAAAGGGAACGTCGGCGGATCGCCGTCGACCTGCATGACAACATCGGACAAACACTTGCTCTGACAAAGATTAAACTGGAATCTCTCATCAGCCATACGTCAAATAACGGTTTAAAGAAGCCCCTGTTGGAAATCGGGGATATGATCAATCAGTCCATTCAGCAAGCCAGGTCGTTGATGACAGACCTCAGCCCTTCTGTCCTATACGAATTGGGTTTCACCGAAGCTATCTATTGGCTGTGCGAGCAGATCCAGGCGAAGCACTGCCTACGGATTGTTTTGACAAGTGATTCTAAAATTCGCGGGATCGACGAAGAAATTCAACTGTTGCTTTTTCGAGCCACAAGGGAACTTCTTATGAATGTTATCAAGCACGCTTGCGCGAAAGAGGCACACGTCACTCTTAAAAAATCAGGCAACAACGTACAAATTACGATTAAGGATGATGGCATAGGATTCGATATCTCCGGAACCAGCATCGTTGCGAAACTTACGGGGGGTTTCGGTCTTTTCAGTATACAAGAGCGTTTAAGATACCTTGGCGGTCTTTTTGAGATCGAAACTGAAAAAGGCTTCGGTACAAGTATTACTCTATTAGCGCCTAGAAAAAAGAAAAACAAAAGGAGGGCAATAAAAAATGAGTATCAGAGTACTTCTCGCCGATGATCACAATATTTTTCGGGATGGTCTGCGTACCCTGATTGAAAAGGAAGCAGGAATGGAGGTAGTTGCCGAAGCTGAAAATGGGAGAAAGACTGTCAAACTTGCTGAGAAGCTTTCGCCCAATGTCGTCATTATGGACGTCTCCATGCCGGATCTTAATGGCATAGAGGCCACTCGAAAAATAAGAGCCGGAACATCTAACGTGAAGGTCATCGCATTGTCCATGCATTCGGACAGACGGTTCGTCCTCGGCATGCTGGAAGCCGGTGCATCAGGGTATCTCCTCAAAGATTGTGCCTTTGCCGAGCTTGTCAGCGCTATTCGTCAGGTTGCTGCTGGCAATACGTATCTCAGTCCAAGAATTGCTGATGTGGTTGTGAAAGGATATCTCAACAAGATGTCCGATAATTCTCTTTCTACGCGCACCATACTCACTTCCAGGGAACGTGAGATACTGCAATTGCTGGCTGAGGGTTTATCTGCTAAGGAAATAGCTGCCCATTTAAATTTGAGCATTAAGACCATAGAAACTCATCGGCGGAATATTATGGAGAAACTGGAAATACATACAATTGCAGAGTTGACAAAATACGCCATTCGTGAAGGATTAGTCGCACTTGAAAGTTAATTAATACTTTATCTACAATATTGATCTCCTGCCATTGTAGCGTTCAGTGTCATAATATTTTTCCACATCAACAAGCTTTAACTTATTAATAATCTCTTTAAGCGGAACGCTCGTAATTTCACCTCTCGTCAGGCTCACCATGCGACCGAAATCTTCGTTGACAATCATATCCACGGCGGCTATTCCAAACCACCTTGCCATCAGACGATCATGCGCAGATGGTGTCCCTCCCCTTTGCAAATGGCTCAGTAAGAGAGATCGTGTCTCAAACCCGGTCCTCTTTTCAATTTCATTTGCAACAGAGCTCGCTATTCCGCCAAGAGTGGGATGTCCGAATTCATCAACTTTATTATCTCTGAGGAATTCCTGCTGACCCGCAGGTTTGGCCCCTTCGGAAACGACAATAATTGAGTAGTTTATTTCTCGGCCTTTCCGTTCGCGCAGAAGTTCGCATACAACGTCTATATCAAAAGGATATTCAGGTATCAGAATTATATAAGCGCCGCTGCACTCTCCTCCATGAAGCGCGAGCCATCCCGCGTGACGTCCCATGGTTTCAACCACGAAATTACGGCTGTGAGAACCTGCGGTGGTTCTTAACCGGTCAATTTCTTCCGTTATTACATTGACGGCCGTATCATAACCTAGTGAATATTCCGTTCCTGTAAGGTCATTGTCTATAGTCTTCGGGATGCCAACGGTCTTAATCCCTAACTTATATAGTTTATACGCTACTCCAAGGGTATCTTCTCCCCCTAGTACGGCAATAACATCAATCCCGAGTTTTTTTATGTTGCGGATTAATGTTTCGGAGCGATCATTTTTCGGATTAAACGGGTTTGTACGTGATGTTCCTAAGTGCGTTCCACCGTAACGGTCCCATGTTCGCACAATCTCTTCATCCAGATGCGTAATATATCGATCACGACTTTTGGAATCATCAGGATCCACTTCCACTAATCCTCTCCAGCCTTCGGTAATGCCCACAACTTCAAACGAGACTGAACGTTTCTCGGCAAGTTTTGGATCAAGGGCAGTTTTTGTAACCCATTTGATCGCTCCATTCAAGCCGGGACAATCCCCTCCTCCTGTCAAAATGGCTATCTTTAGTTTCATAATTCTTAATCCTTACATATTTTAAGTTTCTGATTAATTGTGCATTTTGATCATTTTTTAATAAAGATTAACATTATTTTATAACATAACTATAATATAATAAAATATCAACATCAAGTTTGGGAAAAAGGGCATAAGTCGTTGGTCTATGAGACTTATCATGCTCGCAAGGCGGACAGTTAAAAAAAACTTGCAAATTTTACTGCAATGTTTTAGAAACAGCCCACTTTTTTTTAATAAGGAGATTTAACGTGTCAAGAATCTGTGATATATGCGGCAAAAAGCCAGTTATCGGTCACAATGTAAGCCATGCAAATAACAAAACAAAAAGGACATGGTATCCTAACCTTCAAAAGTTACGTTGTGTGGATATAAAAACTGGGGCGATAAAACGAACAAAAGTGTGTACGAAATGCATACGGTCCGGCTTTGTTAAGAAGGCACTATAAAAAACTAACATAGATGAAGTTTATCGATAACCTTTACTGAAGAATTAATGATATTTATGAGGTCAGTAAATAAATCCAGCCTTTAAGTATATTTTAATCCCTTTTTTTGACTGCTGCCAAACATCATCTTTACAGGAATCTTTTCAGGAGGTTCTCCTCCTATTTAAGATTGTATTAATAATAAAATATCAAGTAAGTCTGATGCGTTATTGATTCCGTAATCATTCTTTCCTTGACATGGATGTCCATATTGATATTATAAAAAAATGTCATCTAAGGCATATGTATCAAATTCCGGATGAGAAGAAATTTAAATGACCATGACGGCAGCAGGTTTACCCACAACACAATGGAGGTTATTAGAAGGAGACAGAGATATACAGGATATGCTGGTCAGGGAACTGCATATTCACCATATTGTTTCCCGCATATTAACGAGCCGCCGAATTTTGACCGCCGATGATGCCAACAGGTATCTGTCACCATCCCTGAATGACCTGCATAATCCTCTCCTGATGACGGATATGCAAAAGGGGGTACAACGTTTAATCAGGGCGATTTATAACAAAGAAAAAATTGTAATATATGGTGATTATGATGCCGATGGCGTAACAGCCGT
Organism: Syntrophales bacterium; assembly: GCA_035542475.1. Taxonomy (GTDB): domain Bacteria; phylum Desulfobacterota; class Syntrophia; order Syntrophales; family UBA2185; genus DATKLL01. The sequence goes on along the minus strand of DATKLL010000146.1, from coordinate 26,626 downwards.
TGTCGTTCTTTTAAAGTTCCTTCGGGAGATCGATCCTAATGTCGCATATTACATTCCTGACCGTATTAAAGAGGGATACGGCCTTAACAAAGCTGCGATTGACGGGATGAAGGCCGACAATATTAAACTAATTATTACTGTCGATTGCGGCATCTCTGATCATGAACAGATATCTTATGCACGTTCTGCAGGCATTGACACTATCATACTTGACCATCATGAAGTTCCCAACACTCTTCCCGATGCTGTTGCGATTATTGATCAGAATCGCAGGGAATGCACATTCCCATTTAAGGATCTCGCCGCTGTGGGCATTGTTTTTAATTTCCTTATAGCTTTGAGGGGAAAACTGCGGAAAAACGGTTTCTGGGAGAATAAAAAATATCCGAATCTAAAAGAATATCTGGACCTTGTTGCTCTTGGCACCATCGGCGACATCTGTCCGCTTCTAGATGAGAACAGGATCTTTACAAAGATCGGCCTTGACCTAATCACGGAAGGCAAAAGAGTTGGGCTGCGGGCATTAAAGGAAATTTGCGGTATCGATACTCAGGTTATTGATTCCGGCAAGGCCTCATTCTGCCTGATTCCACGGATCAACGCGGCAGGGCGTGTTGCGACTGCGAATGAAGCAGTCCGACTTCTTTTGACTGACGACATTGAAGAGGCCAGAAGGATCGCTCAAAACCTCGAAATCTATAATCGCAAACGTCAGGCTATGGGGAAAAGCATACTTAACGAGATAATTGATGAAATTGAAAAAACGATGGACCCGGGAAATGTTCGATCCCTTGTGTTTGCATCCGATAAATGGCACCCTGGCGTAATAGGCATCGTGGCTTCAAAACTGGTAGACCGGTATAACAGACCTACCATTTTGATAAGTCTGAAAGACGGAATCGGCAAGGGTTCCGGAAGAAGTATCTCAGATTATAATATGTATTTGGGATTGAAAGAATGCGATTCTTTGCTGTTGTCTTATGGAGGACACCGGTATGCCGCTGGGATTTCAATCAAGGAAGAGGACATTAAAGAGTTTGCAATCATGCTCGAAGACGTCATCAGTAAGCAAATTAATATTTCCGATTTTGTCTCACAAACCAATATTGATGCCATGTGTAATCTCAACGATATAAGCCATGAGCTTATATCACAGATCGGCAGGCTTGCCCCCTTCGGCAGCGGCAATCCTGAACCTGTTCTATGCGTCAAAAATATTAATGTCACCTCTCAGTCTGTGGTAGGTAACAACCATTTGTGGATGCGCCTGACCGGTGACGGCATATCCTACAACTCTATCTGGTTCAATAAAGGACACCTTATTGATTCCCTGTCCGGATCCGCCCTTGATATAGCCTTTACACCGCACATCAATAACTGGAACGGGATTTCCGACATCCAGCTTAAAATGAAAGACATGTCTTTACCGGCTAATCCTTAAAGATATTTGCTGTAATCAAATAGCACCTATTTCCATTCTCGCTGATCGACGATCAATCTATCATCATCTTTTAGTGAACCGGGCTTTAAAAATTCCAGACGATCAATTCTTACCGTGCATATCTCTTTAAAAAATCTTTTTAAGTCCTCTTCAAGAGACTTGGTATCTAATACTGCCTCTTTCAGTTCCAGTTTTATGATTAAAATATCCTCATGGGCAACTCTGCCGATAAGAAGCTGGAATTTAATGCCGTCGAAGTTCTCCTTTATTTTATTAAGCTGACTGGGCGCAACGAAAAGTCCCCTGACTTTAACGGCATCGCCCACTCGACCGGCAATGCCGTCTAGTCGAAATGATGTTCTCCCGCACATGCAGGGTGAGGCTATTAACCTGGAAAGATCGCCGGTCCCGAACCGGAAAAGGAAGAAGGTGTTATTAAACCGGGTTACGACAACCTCACCCAGCATTCCAGGCGGTACTTTTTTTCCGGTAGCAGGATCAACAATCTCCACGAGAACTTCTTCGCAGACATGCCACCCTTTCTTTTCTTTGCATTCAAAAGATACATCTCCTACTTCCGTTGCCCCGTACATCTGGTAGGTATCAATAGCATATTCCCGCTCAAATTTTTCTCTCAGTGACGGTGCGAGAGGCTCAGCGGCAAAGCAGGCGCGCCTCACCTTAAAGTCTTTCTTAAAATTGTAACCCATTTCTTCGGCCTTGCTTATAATGGCCATTAAAAAACTGGGAGTTCCTGTGTAGGCTGTTACCGCGAGGTCGCGAATCAATTCTACCTGAAGCTGTGAACTTGAAGTTCCCGAAGGTATGACAGTGGCGCCAACATTTCTCAGCCCGCCATGGAACGTCAATCCGGCGGCAACCATGTGATAGGAAAAAGCGTTGAGTACCACATCCCCCTTGCCGATGCCGGCGGCATAATATGCCCTTGCCCAGAGGTGATCGCTTTCCGAAAGGTGAGGTTCATAGACAGGACCAGGAGAAATGAAAATTCGATCAACATCTGCATCCGTGTTGTTCAGCCCACCATAAGGAGGCTCTGACATCTCAAGCTCGATTAGTTTTTCTCTGGATGTCACAGGAAGTTTTTCAAAGTCACTCAGTGTCTTAATGTCGGAATAATCCAGTTTCAGCTCAGTAAACATCTTTCTTATACGGCTTGATCTTTGTAAGCCCGCATCTAGCATTTTCATTATTTGCAAAGTTTGCCTGCGTTCTCGTTCTTCCAAAGGCATACATTCTTCATAATCATAACAATCTGACATAAGTGATCTCCCGTAAAGATTTGCGGATCAAAATACTGACTTGGCCTACAAAAAATATTTTCCGTTCGCGCTAGATTAAAGCCATCTCTTTCTGCGGCGATATGATTTGACATCTTTATATGATTTAAGAGCGCCTGTCGCCCCCATGCCCAGGTAAAATTCCTTTATATCAGGATTCTCTACAAGGGTTTTTGCAGCCCCTTCCATAACGATCTTACCGTTTTCCATTACATAACCATAACTGGAAATCTGCAGGGCCATATTGGCATTCTGTTCGACGAGTATTATAGTTGTCCTTTGTTCTTCATTTATCTTTTTTATGATCTGAAATATTTCTTTTACGACCATAGGGGCGAGTCCGAGGGAAGGCTCATCCAACAGCAACAAATCGGGGCGGGCCATCATAGCCCTGCCCATGACGATCATTTGAAGTTCTCCGCCGCTGCAGTATCCGGCAAGCATCTTTCTCCTTTTTAAAATGGCAGGGAAATAATGATAAACCATTTCCAAGTCCTTTTTATAGGGCTTACCCCACCTTATCGCCGTTCCGACAATAAGGTTTTCTTCAACGGTCAAATATTTGAAAGGCTGACGGCCTTCCAGAACCTGTATTATTCCCTTGCGTGTAATGACCTCGGGGGCCTGATTCTGGATAGGCTTCGCGTCATACATGATTGTTCCTTCCGTTACCCTACCGTTTTCCGGTTTAAGCAGACCCGATATGGCTTTCAGCGTAGTAGTCTTACCGGCACCGTTGCTGCCGAGGAGTGAGACGATGGAGTTCCGTTCAATGACAAGGGATACCCCCTTAAGGACCTGAATAACATCGGAATAAACGACGGAAATATTATTGATCTCAAGAATTGTATTTTCACCCATTCGGACAACCCTTAATAAGAAAATGGCCATAGTCTGAAGTTGGAACGGACAATACGCCATATCTCTGCAAGACCGCGCGGTTCAAAGAGAATGAACAGAATTATCGCCAATCCGAAGAAAAGCTCCCGCAACGGTGCCACGTTCAGCCCCGATTCCGTGAAGATTCCCATGTTCATCATGATATCCGTCAGCCATCTCAGGACTTCATTTAAAATGGTTATAAAGACGGCACCGTATATGGAGCCGGTAATACTCCCCAGTCCGCCTATGATCACCATTGCGATGTATTCGACGGAAAGACCAAGATTAAATGGCTCCGACGTAATACTGACCATATAATAAGCCCATATGGCACCGGCAACTCCGGCATAGAACGAGCTGATTCCAAATGAAAGGAGCTTATATCTGAAAATCGGAATACCCATACCCTCCGCCGCCCGGTCATTATCCCGTATCGCAATAAAGGCCCTTCCAAATTTCGTTCTCATAAGGTTTACCGCTATCAAGATCATCACGATGAGGCTTATAAATATGATGAAGAAGAAGTTTTTATCGCTGGGTAATTCAAACCCTAAAACGGAAGGACTGGGAAGTGTAATTCCCATAGTGCCTTTTGTCAGACTTTCCCAATGGATCAAAACATATTCAATTATAATCTGGCCTGCAAGTGTTGCTATTGTAAGGTATAGGCCTTTTAACCGTCCCGACGGTATGCCGAAAATCATTCCTACCAGGGCAGAGACAAGCCCTGCTATCGGTACGTTGAGAATAAAAGGAATGTTTGCTGAAGTGGCGAGTATCGCCGCAGCGTAAGCGCCAATGCCGATGAAAGCACCGTGACCAAGAGATATCTGCCCCGTGTATCCGATAAGTATATTTAATCCGATCGCCGCAATTGATGCTATCCCTATGGTATTCAGTACGTGGATGAAATAAGGACTGCTAATAAACGGTACTATAGCAAGAAGGAGAAAAATGCCGATCCATATCCAAAGACGGCCAAAGTCGGTCTCAAAAATTGTAATTTCCTGTTCATATTTTTCTCTGTAATTACCGCAAGGGTGGAAACGCAATTTTCTCATTATTGACTTATACCCTTTCAATTTCCACCAGGCCAAAAAGCCCATAGGGTTTTATCATAAGGATGAATACGAGGATAATATACGGTACAACATCCCGAAGCGATGTTGAGATATAGCCCCCGGTAAATGTCTCCAGAATCCCTATAATGAGGCCACCCAGAAGAGCTCCGCCTATGCTGTCAAGCCCCCCGAGGATGACGACGGGAAAGACCTTAAGTCCTATGGCGCTGAGGTCGTGCACGTTAATGCCGTTTATGACACCCATTACAATACCGCTCATTCCGGCCACAAGTGCAGCAATAGCCCACGACAGAGCGAACACCTTTTGAACATGAACCCCCAGTGAGAGCGCCGCTCTTTGATTGTCGGCTACAGACCTCATAAATATACCCTGGGAAGAATACTTGAAGAAAAGTCCAAAAAGTATAAGGAAGATTACGCCGATAATGAGGGCCGCTGTATATACCGGCGGTATATTAATTACGTCCCACCGGAAACCTAGAAATTCCGGGAGAAAATCAGGATACGTCTGCAAATTTCCTCCCCATACGAAGAGCATAATACCTTTGAACATGGAAGCCAGTCCTACTGTCAGCATGATCACATAGATGAGGGGCTCACCGATAAGAGGACGTAAAAATAATCTTTCAATCAGGAATCCCAGGACAAAACAGCCCGCCAGGGTTATAAGGAAGGCAACAGCGATAGGCAATTTTGCCCACGTTACCATGGCCAGGAAAAAGAAGGCGCCCAACGCAAGTAATTCGCCGTGTGCAAAATTGAGTACACTGGAAGATTTAAAGATCATGACAAAGCCCATGGCTGACAGCCCGTATAAGAATCCTATACTCATGCCGTTTATAAGAAGTTGCAGAAAAAAGCTCATGTCTTATACCTTAAATGACGTTAATTATTCTCACATTCGTTTCGATTTCACCGATCTGCCCGTCTCGATACTGAATCTTGGTTTTGATATCAACTTCATCCTTACCCGTATACATCGCTTCGATGAGTTTGAGATAGAGCCCATAAATAAACCTCCTGCGTACCTTTCCTGTTCTCGTCAGCTCTTCATCATCGGCATCAAGGAGTTTATATAGCAGGATGAATTTGCGGATCTTCATGATGTCCGGCAGATTGATATTTACCTTTCTTACTTCCTCAAGTACAAGTTGCTCAACGGCTGACTGTTGGGACAGGTCTAAGTAGGTTGTATAGGGTATCATGCGCTCTTCGGCCCAGTTCCCTACATTGCCCATATCGATGTTAATAAGCGCGGTTATATACGGACGTCCCTCGCCGAACATCACAGCTTCCTTGATGTAAGGACTGAACTTGAGACGTGTCTCTATGAAATCCGGTGAAAATGCTTCTCCTTCTTTGTTTTTGATAATATCTCCTTTACGCCCGATAATCACGAGATGCCCGTCTTTGTCTATATAACCCGCGTCGCCGGTCCTGAGCCATCCCCCGTTAAATGCCTCTTCGGTCGCCCTGAAATCGTTATAGTAACCGACAAAGTTAGAATCGCTCTGTACCAGAACCTCCTGATCTTCTGCTATCTTCACGAGAGTCCTAGGCAGAGGTTTCCCGACTGTCTCCAGTTTTACCTCTTCATCTGGCTGGACCTGGAATATTCCTCCTGCTTCGGTCAGTCCATAACACTGCTTAAGATTTAATCCTACAGCGCGAAAAAAATGAATTACATCGGGACTGATGGGATGGCCGCCTGTAAAGGCGCCTTGAAATCCGGCACATCCCACTCGATCAAGTAAAGGCCTGTAGATTGTCAGGGAGGCTATACGCCGGAATAAATCGAGATAAACGGGGATTTTTCTTTTTTGCGATTGCAGCCCTACAACCTTCTTCCCAAGTTCAATCGAATATTGAAAGAGTTTGCGCCTGATAAAGCCGGCATCATCCACTTTTACCATAATACGTGAAGCCAGATCTTCCCAGAAGCGCGATGATGTAATGATAACCAATGGGCCGATCTCACGGAAGTCTTCTGTGGCTGTATCCGGCATTTCAGGAAAATTCATGGTCATTCTGCCCATGAGCGCCACACCAACACCCCACATCTGATCGACAATCCATGCGGGCGGCGATATTGAAACCCAGTTCCGTCCCGATTTTATTTGCAGAACCTCCACCCACTTCCTGGCGATCTCGGTAATGTTGCGATGGGACAGCATGGCAAGTTTCGAGATTCCCATTGTTCCCGAAGTCTGAATCATTATGGCTACATTATCCCTCCTGCCCTTTTGCAGTTCTCCGGGGAAAAAATCAGGTCTTTCGCGGTCAAGTTTTTCGCCTAATTCTAAAAGATCAGAAAAACTGAGAAGCCATGGGTTGTCTTTATATGTCCTCATTCCTGTCGGATCTATATAGATGACCCTGCGTACATGAGTTAGTTTCTCACGACTTTCTATCATCTTGTCTACTTGCTCCTGGTCCTGAGCGATGACATAGGCCGCTTTGATGCGACTGAGGGCATGGCACAATTCTTCAGCAACAGAAGATGTAAACAGGTTGAGGGATATCCCGCCAACTGATTGGCAGCCTAGCTCGCTGAAGAGCCATTCCGGGATATTGTTCGTGATGATGCCGACGCTTTCCCCTCTCTTAAGTCCGATGGCGTTTAAGCCGAGACCGGTTTGTTTTACGCATCGGTAATAATCCTTCCAGCTATATGTCTGCCAGATGCCGTATGCCTTTTCCCGAATAGCTATCTCTTCCGCTTCAAGACTCTCTGCCTGTTTCAACAAGATCTGCGGCAGCGTATATTGAGATAGAGATGCAAATATTTCATCTTTTGCAGTTTTATTGCCGGTCAAGGGAAACACCTTATTCATTGTACACTGACTGTATCACCAAGATATGCCTTGATGACCTCTGGATGGTTTCTGATTTCATCAGGATCACCCTCTGCCAGTTTTTCACCGAAGTTCAATACTACGATTCTTTGAGAAATACTCATCACTATAGACATATCATGCTCTACAAGGATCATTGTCTGTCCCCACGCTTGGTTCATCTCTGTCAGGAAACGAACCATATCTTCCTTCTCTTCGAGATTCATTCCTGCAAATGGTTCATCAAGTATCAGAAGAGCCGGTTCCAGTGCAAGTGCGCGGCCGAGTTCAACCCTCTTCATCAAACCGTACGGCAATGATCCCACCGTCTTCTTTCTGATGGCTTGGATTTCCAGGAAATCAATAAGCTCTTCGAGGACACGTCGGTGATGAACCTCCTCTTTTCTTACCGATGCTGAGAAAAGACAGGCAGGAGCGATTCCGTATCTACAGTGGTTATGGCGCGCAAGAAGCATGTTTGCTAGAACTGTCATGCCGGGGAAGAGCTCAATATTTTGAAAAGTCCTTCCTATGCCTGTACGGACAAGATGGTGGGGGGGTAAATGCGTTATATCCTTGCCGTTAAAAAGAATACTGCCCTTTTGAGGTTTGTAGAAGCCTGTTATACAATTTAGAAGGCTCGTCTTCCCAGCTCCGTTCGGTCCGATGACTGCCACCAGTTCGCCGGTGCGCACGGAGAGATCGATATCGCTCAGTGCCTTGACACCGCCAAAGCTCAAAAAAAGGTCCCTAACCTCAAGCTCGGCAATCTTATCCTGCGGATTCCGGGTACTGAATATACTTGGTTTTCCGCGATATGTTTTCATGGATACAAGATAGTTACTTCAATAACTTAATTTTTTCCTTCAGTGGATTAAAGAAATTTGTCACAGGCTTGTATGAACCGTCTTCTCCGACCTTTACAATCCTCGCTCTGAATGATGCGCCGTGATCCTCTGTCGTATATGTAATATTCGGAACGAGTCCGCCAAAATCTTCATTTTTAAACGACTCCATAGCCTTGTTGATTGTATCTCTGTTGACTGCCTTATATTTTTGATTGGCTCGGATAAACGCCTTCTCCATTATCATGCCTATAACTACTCCTTCCCAGTAAGAGGCATCGAACTTGTCAACTGTCTTGTAACGGTTCCAAAGCTCCGTCATAACTTTGATGCCTTGGCTCTTGTCGCCAGGAAGACATCCAGGAAACTGAATACGCAGGCGGTCTTTTATCACACCCTTGCCAAGTTTGAAGAAGTCGGGGTCTGTTGATGTCCAGGTTCCGAAAAATGCGGGGTTGTAGTTAATACGATCTGCACTCTTGAAAGCCGTTATAATTGCAGCAGGAAGCATCTGCATGACTACATATTCAGCACCGCTTTTTTGCAAACGCAACAATTCAGTTGTTAAATCCACAGTCTTCGGTGGAAACTCTTCAATGTCGACTATATTTACGCTAATTTTTTTTGCATATTCCCTGCAGGGTTGATGTATAGAACGGCCGTATGCATTGTTATAAGTTAACAGGCCTACCTTAGGCGCTTCTTTTCCCTTGTGTATTGTTCGTATGTATTCGAGGATCGCGTAACTGTCCAACCGATAGCTGCCAAATGGCAAGTACATGTAACCTACAGGCGGCTCAAGAATCTCCCAGCTTGTAGAATAATTTATGGTTGGTATTTTATATTGCTGGATAATCGGTTTTGCCGCCAATCCCTCACCAGCGCTCCAGGTCGTAATCATATCTACTTCATCCTGAATGGCAAATTTTTTCACTGCCGATACAGCCTCGGGTACTTTGTATCCCGTATCAACAAGGATCATTTCGATTTTGTTCCCGCCGACTCCGCCTTTAACCTCATTTACATAACGGAAATAATCCTGCTGACCCTTGGCATGGAACTGTCCCCAGGAGGAAGCAGGACCAGTCATGTTTATTGCCGCACCAACTTTTATTGTCTTGGCATTAGCACCCGAAACAAAAGAAATCAAAATTAATCCCGTTATAATTGCAAAAACAATCCCAGAAAATTTTCTTTTCATCTCAATCCTCCCGTAAAATAAAAAAGGCTATGGAGAATCCACAGCCTCTTAAAATAAAAAAAGCCGCGGACAGCTAAGCGGTCTGCCCACGGCTCTATTAACAGTTCCAGGTCATGAGCGCAGTAGGCAGACCCCACTAAAAAATGCAAAAAAAGTGAAAAATCTTTGTACCCTTATGCGTAGCATGTCCATCATTTCCAAAAATCTTCAATGCTTCACGTGGCGTTGCTTATAAAACCAAACCGCACCGATGTCAAGCAGAAATTCTTTTAATTTCAGCCTATGCCGAGTTTTTCAATCCTGTAACGCAAAGAATCAAAACTTACCTTGAGAATCTCGGCAGCCTTGGTCTTGGATCCTTTGACTTTCTTTAAAGCCTCCTCTATTAAGTGCCTTTCATACTTTGACACTTCATCATTCAAGTCTATGCCGTCATCAGGTATATTAATATCTGTAAAATTACTTATTTCCTGTAGCCTTCCCGAAATTAAGAGGTTTTCCGGCAAAATGATATTCGATGTTTCCAGGGCAACGCTGCGTTCAATGATATTCTCGAGTTCTCTGACATTCCCAGGAAAGGGATAGTTCATGAGAAGTTCCATGGCATAAGAAGAAATTGTTTTAATTTCTTTGCCAAACGCGCTGGAATACTTTTCGATGAAATATCTAGTTAAGACGGGAATATCCTCTTTTCGCTCTCTAAGGGGTGGTACATGTATCGGTATGACATTAAGACGATAATACAGATCCTCTCTAAAGGAACCTTCTTTAACCTTCTTTTCCAGATTCTTATTCGTAGCTGAGATAATTCTGACATCTACTTTGATATCCTCTGCTCCTCCTACCCTTCTAAATGTTTTTTCCTGAACAACTCTTAAAAGTTTTACTTGAAGATATGGAGGTAACTCGCCGATTTCATCAAGAAATATAGTCCCACTTTTTGCGATCTCAAAAAGCCCAGGTTTATCAATATGTGCCCCGGTAAAAGAACCCTTCATGTGGCCGAAAAATTCACTCTCAAGAAGACTTTCGGGCACGCCGCCACAGTTAATTACAACAAAGGGCATTTTCTTCCTTGGGCTATTTTCATGGATAGCCTTGGCGACAAGCTCCTTGCCAGTACCACTTTCACCGAGGATTAAGACATTTGTCGGAGTTTCTGCCACTTTCTTAATTTCTTTATATACATTGAGCATTCCCCTGCTTTTACCGATCATATTGCTGAAGGAAACTGCATCTTCAACGACCTTGATAAATAGCGCATCGGTTTCCCTGACACCCTTTTTTTCAAGGGCTCCGGTAATTATTAACTTCAATTCTTCTACATCAATGCCCTTTTCTATATAATCGTATGCCCCTTCTTTCATCGCGGACACTGCAGTTTCAGGAGAAGCATAGGCCGTAATTAGTATAACAACCGATTCCGGAGAAACATCCTTAACTGATTTAAGGAATTCAATTCCATCGACTTTTGGCATTTTCAAATCCGAAAGTATAAGATCAAAATGCTCCTTTTTACAACGATACAAGGCTTTCATCGCATCAATCGTACTGGTCACGTCATGCCCTTCTTTTGTGAGCATGATTTCAAGAAATTCTCTCATTCCCTGATCGTCATCAACTATTAGAATTTTTGCCATCCAATATTCCCCTTATCGAACAGATTAATTACAATACACCAACATCTTCATTTGTTAAAGGGTAATGAGACAAGAAAGGTCGACCCTCTTTCAATCTTGCTTTCTATAGCTATGGTTCCGTTATATCCCTCAACTATCCTGTTCACTATGGCGAGTCCGAGTCCCGTCCCTCTCTCTTTTGTCGTGAAAAACGGTTCAAAAATCTTGTTCAAATAGGCTTCATCTATCCCACTTCCTGTGTCACTCACTATAATTTCAAGATATTCGTTTATATTATCGGCAGAGAACTTGTTTTTCGTTTCCAGTGACAATAGTCCTCCATCAGGCATAGCTTGGATAGCATTCATGATAAGATTCCACATGACTGCCTTCATTTCCGTCTTATTTGCGTGAATGCTCAAATTATCTGATAGCGAAAGGGAAACCCTAATGTCCTCATTCCAGTCCGGCACAAAATGGATAGATTCAATTACATCTTTTATTATTTCATTTATATAAACGGCTTCTTTATTTCCTGGTGCCGGTCTTGCAAGCAACAGGAAATCCTTAATTATATTTTCGAGTTGATCCTTCCCCCTGAGAATTATTCGCATCAGCCTTTCGTCTGTGTCACCCAACTTGAGATCTTTACTGAGAATTTGTATTGATCCGCTGATGGACGCAAGAGGATTTCTCATCTCATGAGCAAGACCTGCGGCTATTTCACCAATGATCGCCAGCTTCCTGCTTTTTTCGAGGGCTTCTTCCATTTTCGTTAATGATGTAAGATCCTGGAATATTAATATATTACCAATCCTATTCCCCCTGTTGTCATTTAAAATTGATACTGAATAACCTAATATCAAGGATTGACTTTCCTTGTTAACGAAATTCATATTATATCTTTTTCTTGGCGACCTTCTCCTGTCTCCTGCATTGGTTATTTCATCAATATGTGCAATAACTGGAAATATTTCATCTACATTTCGATTTTCTATCTCAGCAAAGCTAAAACCAGTAATCGCTTCTGCTCCCCTGTTAAAGGATTTTATCCTGCCCTGAAGATCAATTGTCATGATGCCGGTATCGATTGATTGAATAATAATCCTGTGTAACAAGTCAAGTTTGTCAAAGGCGGTTTTTTTCTCGGCAAGAAGTGCCCTCGTTTTCTTTTCCTGTTCAACAACAAAACTGGCAAGCAATGCGATTATATAGAAAGATAAAATATGTATAAAGATTCTCGAAAAAACATAACCGGCACTTAAATCATAATTATGTACTTCGACAGAGTCTATCTGTGGAATAACGCCATAGTATTCCAAATCCAACAAAAGACCGTATTGAATGCTGGCAATGGAGGCGATAGTAAGACATCCTCTTCTTCCCAAAAACAAAACAGAGTATATGATAACCAAAGGATAGAAAACTGAGTATATACTTCGAACACCACCCGTTGCGTAAACAAGTCCGGTAATCAATGCCACATCAATGCATGTCTGGATATATACGTTTATTTGGAGGTTTTTGACATTCTTAAGAAAAACCGAATAAATTATTGAAAGGATGTAGGTCAGTACAAAAATGACATAAAGTAATACAATCGATGTTTCAGGCAGCAGTTCCGTTTTCTGTATTTTGAAAAACGTTGTAATACATAGAAGAAAGGTAACAATCGCGACTCTCGATATTATCAACCATTTAAGTCTGGAAGTTATATTTTCTTCCTGTAACATTTGATAACTCGTGTTGTACCACTTCAAGATTGATAAGTATCCTTACAATTTATAAAGACTATCAATGCAAACTTCACTGTATACGCTATTGAAGACATGGTATTATAAAATAAGAATTAAATCTAATATATTTAACGGCATCAATAGGTAATCCTACACGTTATGGGTAGGTTTATTCTGGCTTTGTTTACCCCTAATTGTTTAAAGAATTAAATTAGCCTAAACTATGGACAGACCATTAATTCCTCTCCTTGCTTTCTTTGTTGCAGGAATTACGATCGGTAATTATTATCAGTTTCCCGACCTGCCTTTACTGACGGTCCTCTTCGTCACGTTAATGTTGATGCTTGTTGCATTACTTAAAAAGGCGACCAGAGTCATTGCTGTCCTCCTAGCTCTTTCCTCCGTTGTCGTTGGCATTCTGGATATTAACCTTTACCTATATAAGGATCCGGGTCCAAGGCACATTATAAATTATATCGGCAAGGAGAAGCTAATAGTTGAAGGGAAAATCGTGGAAAATCCTGATGTGTCAACAGACCGTGCGGGGCTCATTGTCTCAGCAGACAGGCTCATCCATGACGATATTATTATCCCCGTAGAAGGCCTTGTACTGCTAAGTATCAACGGCAGCCAGGAGTTTAAATACGGAGATTTCGTACGGTTCAAGACAAAGCTTAAGAGACCTCACAGTTTCCAGAATCCGGGCAGTTTTGATTATGTAAAGTACCTCAGATACAAAGGGATAATGGCCCGTGGATTTATCAAAGATTCCTCCGCTATTGTCGTTTTAAGGGAAAATCAGGGCAACATGCCAAAGATATACCTCGAAAAAATGAGGAGAAATTTAAAAAGATTGATCCGGGATAATTCTTCATCACCTGAAGGGGAAATCATTCAGGCAATGATCCTCGGAGATCAGAGGGAAATCCCGAAAGAAGTTATGGATAAGTTTAACAAAACGGGGACAACACACATTATCGCAATTTCAGGATTCAACATAGGCATTATCGCGTTCCTGTCATTCTTTGTCATTAGATTAATCATGAAATCATCCACATATCTCCTATTAAGGCTCAATATTTTAAAAGTCTCAGCCATTTGCGCAATAGTACCGGTAATCATTTATACCCTCATAGCCGGTATGGGGGTATCCGTTGTCCGTGCTGCAATTATGGCTGTGACCTTTATTATAGCAATCATTCTGGGTAAAGAGAGAGACCTTTATAACAGCTTGGCGCTTGCAGCACTGATAATACTCGTCATATATCCTCCTTCTCTTTTTGATGTTTCCTTTCAACTTTCATTTATGGCGGTATGGGCTATTCTTTTCATCTCACCTAGACTGACCTCAGTGATCCCGGAGGGCGAGCTTGGAGGATCATCTTTATATAGAATCATGATGAAGAAAATTATTAAAAATATTTATATTTTTCTCATTGTCTCCTTGAGTGCAACAATAGGTACCCTGCCTTTAATCGTTTTCTACTTTAACAGGATGTCAACAATAGTGCTTCTTTCAAATCTGATCGTCGTTCCCATAATGGGCATAGTCACCATTCCTGTATGTATGGCGATTATTCTTGCTGCCCCGTTTTCACATATGCTTGCTTTGCTTTTTTTGGATATTTCATCCTTTCTCGTGCGTGTTTCCGTCTCGCTGGTAGATTTCTTTGCCTCGATCCCCGGCTCTTCCGTCTTTGTGACTACCCCCACATTACTGGAGATTACGGCATACTATCTTTTTCTCATAGCAGCGGTGAAACTTATAGATTTCAGAAAACCTGCAGAAATGATAGTATTTAAATTTAGAAGCTCAATCAGACCGCTGTGGTATCGCGTAACACTCGTGGCTCTGGTAATTTTTATCGCAGCAGATGCAATATATTTATACATAAGGGATAATAATAGTCTAAAAGTAACGGCAATTGACGTCGGTCAGGGAAGCTCCACATTGATCAGATTGCCGGGCGGTAAAAAGATGCTTGTAGATGGCGGTGGGTCTTATGAAAATATTTTTGATATCGGAAAGTATGTAGTTGCCCCATATTTATGGCATGAAAGGATAAAAAGTATTGACATAGTCGTCCTGACACACCCTCATCCTGATCATCTCAACGGGTTGCTCTATATACTGTCTAATTTTGATATCAAAGAAGTCTGGTCAAACGGCGAAACGGCAGAAATAGAGACATACGATGATTTTGTGAAGATCATAAATGAGAAGAATATAACCCACCGGTTCATCTCAGAAGACACCAGCCATGTAACAGTTGGCAACACCATGATCAATATTCTGAATCCGTCGAAGCCGATTAACTTAAGGAATGATATGCCCAGGAAGTTTGACAAAACAAACAACGATGCCATTGTGCTGAAGTTAACACTTGGGAATGTCACCATCCTGCTGCCTTCGGACATATCTGAACCAACAGAAACCCGCCTCGTCAAATCAAGCAAAAACCTTAAGAGTCAGATCATGCTTGTACCTCATCATGGTGGTTTGACTTCCAGCACTACATCATTCCTGAATGGCGTAAAACCGGAAATTGCCATGATCAGCTGCGGCGCGGACAACGTTTATAATGATCCCCGCCCAGATGTTCTTAAAAGATATCTACGGAATGGAGTAAAGATATTAAGAACTGATATGAATGGCGCCATTGATATCACGACAGACGGTAATAAAATAGCCTACAGTTCCTATAAATGAATTGTCAATGATTACTCCTGAGCTTGCTTTCAATTTTAGTCAGGAAGAGAAACTTCTATTGCACTTCAATGCTTTATGTGTTATCGATCCTCTCGTTTTGATAACAACAAACTCGGTCATATTATTTTATTGTTCGATCGTTTATTAAATAATCAAACTTAATGGTCAGTCATCAATGGAAATTATCACGGCAGTCAGAGGGTTTAAGGATATACTTCCCCAGGAATCGGGTAAGTGGCAATTCATAGAATGCATAGCTCGCGAGATATTCAATAATTTCGGTTTTCGGGAGATAAGGGTGCCTATCCTGGAAAAAACGGACCTATTCAGGAGAAGCATCGGGGAATCCACAGATATAGTTGAAAAGGAGATGTACACATTTCTCGACCGCGGAGATGAATACCTAACGCTTCGTCCGGAGGCAACCGCTTCCATCGTCCGCGCGTATCTCGAGCATGCACTTTATGCGGCTGACCCGGTATCAAAACTTTTCACCATCGGCCCCATGTTCAGGCGTGAAAGACCGCAAAAAGGGAGATTCAGACAGTTTCATCAGATCAATGTCGAACTTATTGGTGTCGATGATCCCCGCTCTGATGCTGAAGTAATTCTTATGCTCATTCAGTTTTTGCAGCGCGTCGAGCTTGTTGATTTCCACCTACAGATTAATTCTCTCGGATGTACCGAATGCCGCCCTAAATTCAGACAAGCTTTAACCGACTATTTGCGGGGAAAAGAAAAAGGACTGTGTAACGATTGTCAGCGGCGTCTTAATATGAATCCCCTTAGAGTTTTTGATTGTAAAATGACAAATTGTATCGAGTTAATCGAACGTGCACCGAAGATTCTTGACTTCCTATGTCCGGCATGTAGGGATCATTTTGCAAAAGTACAGGAATCCTTAGAGACTTTCGACATCCACTTTGAAATAAATTCCAAGATGGTGAGGGGACTTGATTACTACGCAAAAACTGCCTTTGAAGTTGTCACAGAGCATCTGGGAGCCCAGAATGCCGTCGCTGGGGGCGGGCGATACGATGGTCTGGTGAAAGAACTCGGTGGGCCGGATGTTCCCGGAATCGGATTTGCGATCGGATGTGAACGGCTGATTTCAATAGCGCCTCTTAATAATAGGAAATTACTGCTTCCTCCCCTGCTATTTATTGCTTCCCTCGGTGAGGACGCACAAAAGCTTGCCTTTGCCGTATGCAATAGATTACGAATCCATGGGATTCAAACTGAAATGGATTATTCGGGGAAAAGCCTGAAAGGCCAGATGAAAAGAGCGGATAAGCTCAACTCTCACTTTACACTTATATTGGGTGACAGAGAAATACTGGAAAGCAAAGCTGAACTGAGGAATATGAAAAAAGGAACGCAGGAGACTTTAAGTCTTGAATGCCTTGAGGAAACAATTATAAAAATTATTAGAGGGAGCTAATCATATTTTGACAGATTTTTTAACAGTGAAGAAAAGGACACATTACTGCGGTGATCTTAATGCATCCAATACAGGTGAAGAAGTCATTCTGATGGGGTGGGTACATCGCAGACGTGACCATGGAGGCGTTATCTTCATCGATCTAAGGGATCGCGAAGGGCTTGCCCAGGTTGTCTTTAATCCTGATATCGATACGGACTGTCACAAAGAGGCGCACAAAATAAGAAATGAATTTGTCCTTGCCGTGAGAGGTATGGTTCAAAGAAGACCTGAGGGTATGGAAAACCCTGAATTGAAGACGGGTGAGATTGAGGTAATGGCTCACGAACTGGAGATCTTAAGCGAAGCCAAAACACCACCTTTTGTGTTGAATGAAAACATAGATGTTTCCGAGAATGTCCGATTGAAGTACCGATACCTGGACCTGAGGCGTCCTGAAATGCAGAAAAACCTCATCCTCAGAAGCAATATCGCAGCCCAAACACGGCTGTATTTTCAAAAGGAAGCGTTCATTGAAGTTGAAACTCCGGTGCTGACAAAGAGCACGCCTGAAGGTGCACGTGACTATCTTGTACCCAGCCGGATTAACCAGGGGATGTTTTATGCCCTGCCCCAGTCACCCCAGCTCTTCAAGCAGTTGCTGATGGTTTCCGGGTTTGACAGATATTACCAGATCGTCAGATGTTTCCGTGACGAAGACCTGAGGGCCGACCGCCAGCCGGAGTTTACGCAGATTGATGTGGAGATGTCTTTCATCTCCGAGGATGATATTTACCGGATAACCGAAGGCCTTATAGTTCACCTGTTCCGCACATGTCTCAATAAGGAATTATCAGTCCCGTTTCCGGTAATATCCTACGCGGAGGCAATCGATCGTTACGGCAGGGATAACCCTGACATCCGTTTTGCATTGGAATTAAGAGACCTCACGGAAATCTTGAAAAACTCCAATCTAAAAGTGTTTCAGGAAGTAGCAGCCGGCGGCGGAGTGGTAAAAGCCATCAAGATTGAAGACGGAAAGAATCTTACCCGAAAGGACCTCGATGGCCTGGCCGATTATGTCAGCGTATATGGCGCAAAGGGTCTAGCCTGGGCTAGAGTCAATCCCGACGGATGGACGTCACCGATATTTAAGTTTCTTACAGCATCTGAAGTCGAAAATATTAATAAGAAAATGGAGGTTAAAGAAGGGGATGTAATCGTCTTTCTTGCCGACTCTCCTTCGGTTGTACATGATGCGCTGGGCAATCTAAGAATTCATCTCGCTAAGAAATTAAACCTTATTGGTTCTGGACAATACGCGTTTACTTGGGTAAATGAATTTCCCTTGTTCGAGTACAGTGAAACGGAGAAAAGGTACGTATCAAAACATCATCCTTTTACCTCTCCTGTTACGGAAGACCTTCCGTTCCTTACGAATGATCCTGGAAAAGTCAGGGCAAGGGCCTATGATATTGTCCTGAACGGAACAGAAATAGGTGGGGGGAGCATACGTATTCACAGGCAGGATATCCAGTCCACGGTCTTTAGTGCCTTGGGTATGCAGGATGCCGAGGCCAGGAAAAAGTTCGGATTTCTTCTCGATGCATTAGAGTACGGGACACCTCCCCACGGAGGTATTGCCCTCGGTTTTGACAGATTGGTCATGATAATGGCCGGTGCGGAGAGCATCAGGGATGTCATTGCATTTCCCAAGACGCAGAAGGCTACATGCCTTCTCACAGATGCGCCATCAGAAGTGAGCATAGAACAATTAATGGAGCTTTCTCTAAAAATTGTCTGATTTTCGAATATATTTCTATTGACAAGATAGCCTTATATTATTAATATTTTAAAAAGTGAGCTTTTGATGGTTTTGTTGTAGGAACAATAAGAGGAGATAAGCTAATGTTACATAAGCGTCTGTTTGACACCTTTACCGAAAAGAAGGCAGTTCAACCTGTTAGAAACAGGAAACAGACCGTCTCCATGAAAAAGGCAGGTGCAGCTAAGCCATGTTCAGCCCCAAAGGAAGCAATTTTACTTTTGTACTGAAACCCGAAGCATATTTTCAAAGAGGGCACAACTGGTTTCAGGGTGCCCTCTTTTTTATTAAAAATAACTGGAGTATCTACTATGGCAAAATGGAATAAGGAAAAGAGAGTCCTGGATCATGAACATACAAAATTCTGGCAACTTGATCTCAAGGATGTAACGGAGCCAAATTTGCAGAAGGGTGTATTCCCTTATGACGAGGTGAGCAGGATTGATTTTGATCATAAGATAATCCCGATAAACCCTGCTGATGACATATTTATCACGGATACCACCTTCAGGGACGGACAGCAGGCACGCCCACCGTATACGGTAAAGCAGATTGTTGATCTCTATACTTTTATGAGCAGGCTGGGCGGCAAGAACGGAGTAATCAGGCAATCTGAATTCTTCCTTTACAGCAAGAAAGACAGGGAAGCAGTGACAAAATGCCTGGAACTCGGCCTGGAATATCCCGAGATTACAGGTTGGATCAGGGCCCAGAAAGAGGACATAAAGCTGGTGAAGGAAATGGAGCTGAAAGAAACGGGCATATTGACTTCTGTTTCCGACTACCATATTTTTCTCAAGCTTAATGTATCGAGAAAAAAGGCGTTTGATGATTACATGGGCATTGTAAAAGATATTCTCGCTGAAGGTATTATACCCAGGTGTCACTTTGAAGATATAACAAGGGCTGAGATATACGGATTTTGTGTACCCCTGGCCATTGAACTGATGAAGCTGCGTGAGGAAAGCGGCATCGACATCAAGATCAGGCTTTGTGACACTATGGGGTATGGCGTAACCTATCCGGGTGCGTCCTTGCCCAGGAGCGTTGAAAAGCTTATCCGGGCCTTTATAGATGAAGGCGGTGTTCCCGGTCATCTGCTGGAATGGCACGGCCATAACGATTTCCATAAGGCTATGATCAATGCTACAACAGCCTGGCTTTACGGTTGCAGTGCTGCAAATGGAACCCTGCTCGGACTGGGAGAGCGTACCGGCAATGCCCCTGTAGAAGGTCTTATCATTGAATATATCGGATTGAGGGGAACTAATAACGGCATTGATACTACGGTTATTACTGATATCGCCCAATATTTTGAAAAGGAAATCGGTGTAAAAATTCCCACTAATTTTCCTTTTGTCGGTGCGGAATTTAATATAACCAAAGCCGGCATACACGCAGACGGTCTTATTAAAAATGAAGAAATCTACAATATCTTCGATACGACCAAAATACTGAAGAGACCAATCGTGACCATGATAACCGATAAGTCCGGTAAGGCGGGCATAGCCCACTGGATCAATGCACGTTTGAGTGAAAAAGGCAAAACTGTGATCGATAAAAGACATCCGGGTGTTTCGAAAATCCATAAGTGGGTAATGGAGCAATATGAAGCCGGCAGGGCAACGGGAATTTCTCACGAGGAGCTTGAGAGATTGGTAAGAAAGTATCTGCCGGAACTCTTTATGTCTGATCTGGAGAAGATCAAATTCGTGGCGACACAGGCCGCTATGGATGTCGTCAAACAGGTGATCGACCATCCGGTAATGAAGACTATGAAGCCGGACTTACAGGAACCGATCATGCAGCAGTGTATTGAAGAGAATCCATCTATTCAGTTTGCCTATGTGGTAGATATGAATGGCAAGAAGACTACAAAGAACATCACCAACATTGCAGACAGGGCAAAATACGAGAACTACGGAGTCGGGACAGACCAGTCAGACAGGGAGTGGTTCATCAAGCCTTTACAGAGCGGCAAGATGCACGTGACAAATTTCTACATATCAAAAATGACGGGGGCGCTTTGCATAACAGTTTCTGCTCCCCTTGTTGATGATAATGACGAAATGGTAGGCATCTTCGGTGTTGATATAAAGTTTGAAGATCTGGTCAAGAGGGTGGAAGATATCGCGGAGGCCACGCAAATAGCACTCAGGGAAGAATACGAGGCAAAATCAAAGCTCGACCGCTGGCTTTAGAATCTCCAGTCTTCGTCGACTGCCCATTGATCGAACGGGCAGGTTTTTTTGTACATTGCTGTGGGCGAGAGTTCTCTTATGAATCTGGATGGCATCTGCATCATATTCCCCATGCCCCTTGTATAGCTTGTGAGCGGGTAGCAGAGATAAAGCTGATCCTTTGCCCTTGTTGTCGCCACGTAAAAAAGCCTTCTTTCTTCCTCTTCCCCGTTCGGGTCTTTCAGGGCGCGTGCCAGGGGAAGCATCCCATCGGCGCACCAGATAATCAAAACAACGGACCACTCAAGTCCCTTTGCCTGATGTATAGTACTGAGGATAACCCTGTCCCCATTCTCGTCGTCCGCTTCGGACTCATTCACTTCGGTCATGTTAGTCAACAGTGATAGTTCGCCTAAAAAATCTTCTAGAGAAAAAAACCTCGAGGAGAAATTAGACAACTGAATCAAATCGTCTTCTCTTGATGCAGCATCGGTATACTTCTCCCGCAGGTGATCACGATAGCCGCCCTCCAGTAAAATTTCGATAATCTCCGATGGAGATATACCGGGCGAACGGGTGAGTCTTCCGAGTATGTTCCGGCAACTCATAATACCTTCTTTTGCAGCTTTTGGTGTACGTCTCAAAAAATCATCATGGAGCGCCGTTTCCAAGGGGCTCTTCTTTGATAGTAAGAAATTCCACAACTTTTCAGCGGTTATTTTCCCGATTTTCCTATAAAGGCCCAACACCCTTTTCCATGCCAGTTCGTCAAAAGGATTCATGATGATCCTCATATACGCGGTCACATCCTTTATGTGGGCCTGCTCGAAAAAGCGTATGCCGGAACGGATTTCAAACGGAATTCCTCTGCGCACCATTTCCATTTGAAGTTCCATGGAATGATAGTGGGCACGATACAAGACTGCAATTTCGCTGAGGGGTATTCCTTCCCGTATCAGTTCAAGGATTCTCTGAGCGGCAAAATTAGCCTGCTGCATAACATCTTTTACTGGTATGAGAATCGGCCTTATGCCCTTTCTTCTTACAGATCGGAGTGTTTTCTGATACTGCCTGTCATTGTTTATGATGCTCATATTAGCCAGATGCAGGATTTCGGGTGTGCTGCGGTAGTTAGTCTCAAGCTTAAATAATTTGCAATCAGGATATTTTTCAGGAAACTTGATTATGTTTTCAAAATTGGCTCCTCTGAAAGCGTATATACTCTGGGAATCGTCTCCGACTGCCATCAGGTTTGTATGGCCGGATGCTAAAAGATCCACTATTTCCGCCTGGACGGTATTCGTATCCTGATATTCATCAACGAGGACACTGGAAAACTGCTCTGCATATTTTCTTAATAAACCCGGATTATCTGTAAGAAGTTTCTTGCAATTTATGAGAAGATCATCAAAATCCATGACGTTTAATTTCTTTTTGTGCATTTGATATTGTACAGCAACCTGCTTTATATCGTCAATAACATTGGAATAATATGGATATCTTGTTTTGATTACATCCTCAATTGCGGCGCCTGTGTTTAAAGAGAAACTGACAATATCCCTCAGCACATCCCCTCTGGGAAACTTGTCATTATTTGTTATGATCGCTTTTTCGGATATGCACGTATTAATTAGTTGAGCAGAATCTTCACTATCCAATATGGAAAAGTTCCGTTCATAACCCAAAAGGAGTGAATTTGTCCTAAGGATAAGATGGGCGATATGATGAAACGTGCCGCCCCACATATGGCTTATATCCACTTCGGTAAGGGCCTTCACCCTGGAAAGCATGGTTCGTGCGGCTTTGTTGGTAAATGTGGCGAGCAGGATTCTTTCCGGCCTGCTTCCCGATTCTATTAAACGAGCTACTCTATAAGTCAGTGTGCGGGTCTTTCCGCTCCCCGCACCGGCAATGACAAGAATCGGGCCGTCTTTCTCCATTACAACTCGCAGCTGTTCCGGGTTAAGTTCTTTCTCGTAATCAATCACCAGAATAAAATCCTATTTCTCTCGCGTATTCGAATTGTCTTCTCCAGGGTATATTCGGATGAGCTTTTTCAAATGATTCTTCACCTATTAGTCTCAGAGATTCTGCATCAACCTCCACCGGATTGAATCCACCCACAAAACCCAAATCGGGCGACATAACCGAATATTCTCCCGGCAGGCAATCGCATTCCGTAGATATATTGACAAGGGCGTTTATCAATATACTTTTGTCCTTGATATGTTTCCAGACGGCTGCGGCCGTCTCGAGCAGCTTCTCCTGAAATATCCTGTCTTCTATATTCCACAAAATTTTAAGCGCCATTTCTCCGCAGAGGGCAATACATTGTGCGCAGCCAATGCAGGTATCATGATCGTAGATCGGATACCCCTCATTATCCAGATGAGCCGCCCCTGATGGGCATACTTCAATGCAGACACCACAGCGCGCACATTTTTCCTTTTTTATATACGGTCGTACTTCCGAGTGCATGCGCTGCTTCTGCGCCCGGGATGCAAAACCCATGGATATATTTTTAATGGCTCCGCCGAAAACGGCAGCCATATGCCCTTTGAAATGAGAAAAAATCACGAAGCCGTCTGTTTTTTCTGTAACAGAAGCAATCTGGACCGATTTAAAATGCTTGAAGCCGGCGTGTATGTCCATTACGTCACGTCCATCAAGGCCGTCTGCAATAACAACCGGGCAGCCGAGATACTTTTCTGCATAACCATGTTCTTCTGCTGTTTTTAGCGCATCTACCCCTGTGCGGCGACCTCCTGAATATAGAGCTGTAGTATCAAAGATAAAAGGTTTTGTGCCCAGTTTTTTAAGCCATTTGACAATTTCTTCGGCGTATGTCGGTGGTAAGAAACTGCGGTTTCCCCTCTCGCCCCAGTGAAGTTTGATACCTACAGTATCACCTTTTCTGAAAGGGTTTTTAAAATCAGCGAGCAAAAAAGAGAGTATCTTACTATTTTGCACAGGAGAACCATCAATATTGCGAAATAAAATGTTGGCCATAATATTTGTCCTTGTTTGATTGTAGTACACTAATGGACTTGGCAATTTCTGTCAAGAGAGAGGTCTTTCTTCTTGACACATAACTTTCTTTTCCTTACACTTCCCGGACATAAATACGAATGAAATATTTTTACAAATACCCTGTTAATGCAATTTTATAGGGAGGGAATATGACCGGATTGAAAGCAGATGACAAAAGAAAAACTGTTCTCATTGTTGACAATTCATCAGATGACATTGACTTTATGAGCTCTATACTGAAAGACATCTACAGGATAGAAGTTGCCACTAATATGGAAAAAACTCTCCAGATTGCATTTTCTGAAGACCCACCGGATCTTATTCTTATTAATATTATGATGCCGGAAAAGGTCGGCTACCATATGTGTCGCTACTTCAAGAGTATCCCTGAGACCAGCGATATACCGGTTATTTTTCTTTCCTCTAAGTCCGATGAGGAAGAAGAAAAGATGGGGTTTGAACTGGGAGCGGTAGACTATATTACAAAACCGGTAAGCCCGCCGATTTTCCTCGCCCGTATAAATACCCACCTTCAATTAAAAAGTGTAAGGGACTTTTTGAAAGACAAGGCAGAGTATCTGGAGCAGGAAGTGGCAAGGAGGACAAAAGAGATATCAATGATTCAGGATGTCACAATGGTTACCATGGGATCTCTGGCAGAGACGCGTGACAACGAGACAGCCAATCATATACGTCGTACGCAGAATTACGTAAAGTTGCTGGCTACCAAACTAAAATCTCATCCGAGATTTAATAAATTTTTAACTGATGAAAAGATTATGCTGCTTTTCAAATCCGCGCCGCTCCATGATATGGGCAAGGTGGGGATCCCGGACCATATTTTACTGAAGCCGGGCGAACTGACCCCGGAGGAATTCGAAATAATGAAGACCCATACAACCATCGGTCGTGATGCGATTATTTCTGCGGAGAATCTCCTTGGGACACCGGTTCCTTTCTTAAGAGTCGGCATGGAAATAGCTTACGGTCACCATGAAAAGTGGAATGGAGCAGGTTATCCTGAGGGGTTATCGGGAGACGATATCTCCATACCGGGGCGTCTTATGGCGATTGCCGATGTATACGACGCCCTGATCAGCCGCCGCATTTACAAGCCGCCCTACCCTCACGAAGAATCGGTAGATATTATCCGGGAAGCGGCGGGTGTCCATTTTGATCCCGACATGGCGGAAGCCTTTTTGGCACTGGCTGACCAATTTAATAAGATAGCTCAGAAATATGCCGATTCGGAAGAGGATGTACAGAAAAAGTGGCCGTTAAAATAAGTCAGATAATTTTTATTGCTCCATTCACTGTTATTGCAACTTCTTTAAATCTTTTCCTTCATATAAACTGTCCTGACGGGAAAGGGAATTTGAATGCCTTCCTCCCTGTAGCGTTTATGGAGTCTCTTGATAAACTCATGTTTAATGGCATATTGATCGACAAACTCTTTTACATGAAGATGTACATCAAAGTTAACGCTTGATTCACCAAACTTTTTGTATGTAACGACATGTTCAAACCCCGGTACACCAACCCTTATGTCTTTCATGACTTCTTCTGCAACCTCGATTGTCACTCTTTCTACTTTCTCTAAGTCGCTGTCATAACTAACGCCCGCTTCAATAGATATTAATATCTTTTGGTCCGGAATATTAAAGTTTGTAACAATTGCTGACGCCAATTTTGAGTTTGGGACAATGATAGTGTTATTTTGCAATGACCGAATGGTAGTGTATCGCCATGTTATATCTGTAACATATCCCTCTTCGCCGCTGCTCAATCTCAGATAATGCCCTGGTTTTAACTTGCCGGATGCGATCACGTGGATACCTGCAAATAAATTGCTAAGGGTATCCTGCAGGGCAAGGGCTACAGCAAGTCCGCCTACACCCAAGGCGGTGAGTATGGGGGCGATAGATATTCCGAGATACTGGAGTATTATGAGAATACCGATTATTAAAACAAGAATCCTCGTTATGTTTGTGAACATTGATGTCGATATAAAAGCCCCGCCTGCTCTTTTGCTGTATAGAGTAACAAAACCAACGGCAATTCTTGATAAAACCAATGTAACAAAGAAGATAACAAATACGAGCAGAACCTTGTGAATAATACTTAAGAGATCAGGACTTAATTCTATGCTCTCCAAAGCCAGATAAACACCCGCAACAAGGAATAAAACTGTAGTCGTTCCGTGAAGTGCTTTGATAAATATTTCATTACTCTCCCATTTTGTTTTTGAGGAAAGTTTCCTGATTTCCCTAAGGACAATTTTTTCAAATATTATTCCTATAAGAAATCCAGCAACGACGATTATCATAGGCAAAAGAAACTTTTTGATTGTCAGAATGTCAGGAACCATATGTTTCTACTTGATCTTTACCCAAAAAAGTGGACACCCAGTTAAGTTTCACACGCTCTCTTTTCGAACTCAGCCGGAGAACAATAGTTCAGCGATGAGTGTCTTCTGACCCGGTTATAAAATACTTCGATGTAATCAAAAACACTCCCTTG
>DATKLL010000145.1:0-7074 GCA_035542475.1 Syntrophales bacterium | reverse complement strand
CAACGTCTCCGCCGACATCACTCACACCCATGACGATTCCTTTAGCGACACTCTTTGTGCTGAGGATAAGGCCTGTGCCGACCTCTTCTGTGGCCTGGATCGTCCCTTTTACCACATCTTTTGTGATGGTGACCGCCTCATGTGCCACAGTACCGGTGGCCCTCAGGGTATTGGTAACAGTATTTCTCACCAGACTCACAATCTCCGCCTCAATTTCATTGATACCCTTTAGACTGCTTATGATACCTGCCTTCACTGTCGTTCCCGCCTTGCTGATTCCTTCATGGTATTCTATGTCACTGACTGCTTCGGTTTTCATAATACACCTCCTATTTTCTAATGCTCGACATAGTTTATAAAACAATAAAGCCGTGCTGCCCACCCCATTTCCTTCGGCAGCTCGGCCATCTCCGATTAAAAGACCCGCCGCTTTCCGTCCCCTTTTCGCAAAGGGTTTAGCTTTATCGGTCTCCTTAATTTCACGTTATCATACGGCCAGATAATCGTCAACTGAGAAGTGTGTTATTCAGGGTAAATATATTAAAATTTAAATAAAACTTATTTTTGCTTCCCTATAGAGCATAGAACAGCTTCTGGAGCCAGTTTAAGTACTACCCCCTTGTTGAACCGGGAGCAGTAATGTGGCTCCAGGATATTTCATTACTTGCCTCCGATGTTGCCTCAATTTCGGGAAGTCACATAACGAAAGGTCTATATAACGGTTTTATGAAGTCTTGAAGAATCTCAAAAAAATAACAGAACTGTAATATTCATTTAACAGGCGAGTGCTAGTCTACGACTGCAAAGGATTTGCAAGGCCAATCGAGTTGGTGAAGATTTAAAGGATCTTTCTGCGGTTACGTTTTCTAACCTTCGCCAAAACTCGGGTGGTCGGGGCAAATTGCGGAAACAATGAGTCCGGCAAATTCCTTAATAACCAATAGGGGAGGTCACGGGTACAGTGAAAAAACCGGCTTTAAGCAAGATATACGGCAGAATTCAGTATGTAGACAGTTTCCCCGATTACAGAGTAGAGGTGGTTGATGTTTCGGAGGATTTGGAAGTGCAGGAGGTTGGAACGCTTCCGAATGGCCCTGGCGAGTGGCAAATCGTAGATACGTTTCCGGATTACAGAATTCAAATCGTGGCAGCGTTCGGTGATTTTAGGATCAGGCTCGTTGAATCGTTTCCTGGTCCCAAATAACAGTCAAAAACTATAAGCGTCACACTTGAGGAGAAATGAATATGGCAAAGAATGGGTCGAGGGAATTAGCGAAGGGCAAACCATCAAAGCCTTTTGGCCCCAATGGGGAGGGGGCGAAAAAAGAATCAAAGAGATTACTGAAGACCAGGTCATTAAAACAGAAACCTTCCGTCGAGGTGATGGAGGAGGTTAGTGTGGCAGATCAATCACACAAAAGAGGACTTGTGAAAGAGACAATGAAAAGTAGCAAACCCAAGAGAGAATCCGTTAATGAAATTGGTGGCATCAACAAGGAGTACTTGGGAGCGGATTCTTTTTGCAGGGTGACCTTTAGACTGCCGAAAGAAGCAGCAGGTTCCGCCAAGAAGGTCACGATTGTTGGAGATTTCAACAATTGGGATGCAGAGGCCTCACGGATGAAGAGACTCAGAGGAGGCGCATACGAAATTACCCTTGAATTGCCGGCAGGGAGGGAATACAGGTTTCGGTATATCATCGATGGACATCGCTGGGAGAATGATTGGCGTGCTGATGCGTATAAACCAAACATCTATGGATGTGAAGATTCTGTTGTTATTGTTTGATTCGGAAATAGGAATTGAGTCTGGAGGAAAGACGAACGATGGAGCTGCATGATTTGATTAAAGACGAGGATAAGCAGTACGAGAGCTGGGTCTTCAATCGGATAAGCAACAAGAAAGCGTTGTGCCATATTTACAGAGGTCACCGGTGCATCCCTTCCAATGACGAGAGTTGCAAAAGCTGTTATCAGGAAGAATTCGCAAACTCTTAGGATGATATTCAGTAATTGGGGTAGTGAAACTGAAACGTAAGATCATTTGATTTGAAAGGGGTGAGGGAGATGGACCTGCATGATTTAACAGAACAGACGGCATATGAAATTTACGTGAGAAACGGAAAGATTGAGGGTCACGACCTCGATAACTGGCTTGAGGCGGAAAGAATCGTGAATAATCTGGATAGCTATGCCGAAGATTATTGGGACAACATGATTGAAGGGCACCCGGTCTAGAGGTATCTTTGGGCGAGAAGACGAAGATCGTCTCATAGTGTTGCTCTTCTTGGATAGAATAGTGCCTGAATTTATCTCTTCGTAAATTCGTACCGAATATCTTCGATCGGAAAGTTGCTTTGAAAACATAGGAAAAGGCGATAAATCTCACCGCGTCCAATGCGCATCCGGGCCCCGTCCATTTTTTGCTTCACAATTAGCGTTGGTAAAAGTAACGCTGACCACAATATCACTCGGTAGTTTGTCTCCCCCGGTATTATTGCGGAGCATTACATTCGCACATTGATATTTTGCGATGGGAGCTATTCCGCCATCGGACAGAATCGTACCTTCTACTCTCTCGATTTTTGTTGAATCGATTATCTTACAATCATCGGCAAAAAGGTAAGCGGGTGCTGTGAGGAGAATCAAGATCGCGGATATGCGCAATAGCATCAAGCCCATCAGTCTACAGCTTTGCATATTTGTCGTTCCCAGTACAAGATTACATTACCCTAAAAACGTCACACTTCTCTCAACCGATTATAGGGAGTCACCATTGTACAATTATGAAGGCATGATTACATTTTGATGAATTATATAATCCCCGGATACTGTCATAATAGAAAAGGTCGAGCGGCCATTCCTCTTGCCCATGGAGCGCGTGAGACTCAGGTTATCATGGGCTGATACTTTCTTTTACTGAGACATTATCCTGCTTCGTGAAGCCGTAGATGTCGACAGAGAGAACCTCCGGCATTCCGAAAAATTCTGTCAACGGAATGTATGTAAACTTTTTCGATGACGATTTGTCGTGTGTCGATGAAAGTCACCGCACGGTACTTATCATCTATTTTTTCTATAGTAATCTTCTTCTCCTTGAAGGCGGCCAAAGAGATACTGAGTTTATTCCTCTCCAGCATTTCCTGAGTAGTAATTCCATAGGCATAGATTCGCTCAAGGAGTTCTTCCCTTTTGCCGTTTTCGAGAATCCAGTAGACGTTTACAGGGTTCAACTCTGGCAGATCGCTGTTTCCCTCAACACAGACATCATAGTAAAGGAGATTCTTGTTCTTACTTCGCTCAATGAAAAAAAGATGGTAACCCCTCTCGCAGGATGCTTCGCTGGTAAAATAACAAGAAGCAACCATAATTGCAGAAAGGCTGACGACATAAAATAACCTGAACAAACCCTGGGCAAATGTACTTTCGTCTTCTATCAGCTATTATCTCCGCTCTTTATGGAGGGAGTCACTGTCCTGTCTTGCATCTAGATCAGTTCCCTACTTTGTTTCAATTAAGTAGATCGGGCATCTATAATATGCCTGACTGAGGCAGCACTTCTTATTTATCATCAACGATGACAAGGCAGCTGTGCACAGTTCAGGTCTATTCGTGCTTAAAGGAGCAGCTGGGATGTGATGTTCGGCGAAAAGCTTTTCGCTCTCTTCACCGATAGGGATTGCATAAAGATGAGGATAGAGCCGCTTCGCGTAGCGGAGCATCGCGGCGCCTAATCCCTTTCTTCTCTGAGGAGAGCGGACCATTATTAGGGACAGATAACCATCAGGCTCAATGAACATGAACCCTTTCCGCCGAAAAGATATCCGAATGGTCTGCAACGTACGAAATTCTTTCAGAACCTCCGACATAACTACACTCCCTCGGGCTACGTTGGTTATTAGTACTAGGCAGTGCAATTATACGGGAGTGAGTTTACAGGACTATTACATTTCGATGAAGTATTGGTTAATGCTGAACTTCTCCTCATTGACGAAACGGACCTGACATTGTTTTGGGTGTTAAAATAAGGTTTGCTGCATGTGACCTCACGGATTCACGACCTGACGCATGGGAGTGGGGAAGATTGAAAATACTGGACCTTCAGAAAAAGGCAATATTCATAATCGACAGCATACTCTTTATGGCCTGTAGAGGGAGCCGTTGTTGTGAGGTATACCGTGACACGGGCGGCGCATCCCTCTTTTGTTCATTTCACTGGCAAATCCCCAACAATTACGATTCGTAATGCCTGAGCGATTTTCGTTGTTATACACAGCCCACCAATACCTTGATTGTAATCCGCGATGTTCGGATAACTGCATATGAGTCGTGTCGAATCACTTTTCATGATTGGCAATTACCAAAAAACTTCACACGGCCAGGAAATTCTTCATGCCAGTGTTT
This sequence comes from Syntrophales bacterium, assembly GCA_035542475.1. GTDB lineage: Bacteria > Desulfobacterota > Syntrophia > Syntrophales > UBA2185 > DATKLL01. The sequence goes on along the minus strand of DATKLL010000145.1, from coordinate 2,671 downwards.
CATGCCGTATTCGCATATCACAGAGATCAGATAGACTGAAGTTATTGACTTTCTCTACTATATGATGAAGGGCGAACAGAGTCCATTATTTTTTATCTGAGAAATGAAAATGCTATTGTAAAAGCCAGCGTAAAATGATATAAGTATGTTATACATTTCAGTTTATAATCGTTTGGCTGGAGGTCCGGCATGAATCCAACACTAATACTCTCAGTTCTGTCAGCATTAGCTGCAGCGGTATGGTCCGTCTGGTCTTGGAGCGAGGAACAGCAGAAGGAAAGGCAGCTCAAGCGCGATCAGGAGGCTGCTCTTTACGTGAACTCTTTCCTCTCAGCGACAGAAGAGTTGCAGTCCCGACTCTATGGGATTCTTGAAAAAGACGAACTTGCTTATTATAAGAAGGAGTATCCGGATCAATACGAATTTGGTTCCCCAGCTGCGGTCGAAATCCTTTATCGTCTGAGTCAGTATTTTGGGTGGACGTTTCGCACATTTCGGTACGGCCCTTACACACATGATCCGACGTTCATAGAACTGACGCGGGAGATAGGGAAAACGTGGGAGAGTCGGGAGTTTTCTGGGGACGCCTTTCGTTTCAGTATTGACGAGAGAGCTTCTCTGGGCCAGGCGGTGGTACGGCATGTAGGGGAGATCTCGACTGTTCTCCCCGTATTCGAGTCAATCCCGCTCTATCAAGTCGAGGAAGAAATCAGTGACGAACAAAATAAACACGCCCCACTGTATCAGAGCAAGGCCGTTCGCCGTACCCTTTCAGCTATTGACCGGGCAGATAAGGCCGATGCTCTGGAGGGACACGAACGATTGGCGGTTCTGCAGAACCTTCTTGTTGACTTGCTTACATATCTTGAAAGCAGGGAAGGTTTCAGCGTTTCTATTGGGGAGCGCAAAAAAGCGAGGACCAGAGGAGGCCACGTCATGGTATCCCCAATACAGCCCACGATGGCCCGAATCCTACACCAGACTCGGGGACGCATTCGACTAGGTATACCGCGCTTGAAGAGGGATGAGAGTTTTGCGAAACATCTGCAGGCACTTTTGCAGTCGCTAGAGAATGTCACGAGTATTCGTGTCAGTGCCACTTCTGCCTCTGTAATTATTTGCTACAGTCCAGACATTCCGGAGGCTGAGTTTGCGAGGGTGGTAGTGAAAACTATTGAAGAAGGGTACTCTGAAGCCTAGGGCCATTTAGCCGAACTCATTTGTTACATTTCCAAACCGTCATGCTTGCCTCCTTATTTCTACGTTAAACGTACAGTTTAATCCAGCATATCATATATGCAGATTACAAGGAAGCAATTGGTAATCTGCGGGCCACGAAATTATTCTTTGTCTTTTGACTCAGACTTTTCTTCAGTTATCTTCTGGTCCATCGACGATTTACCAGCTTTATCCTTGGTCTCATTTTCTGTTTTCTCATAATCGGTATCCATTTGAACTTTGACATCGTGCATGGCTTTGTTGAGCTCATGCATCAGCTTACCGATTGTTCTTGCTAACTCTGGGAGTTTCTGAGGTCCGAAAAGTACTAGGACAACTATAAAAATTACTATTATTTCTCCACCACTAATCATTCATTTACACCATAGCTCTCGTTTTTGCAGCTTCCCGATCCAGCCTCACTTTGAGAAGTATATCATGGAGCAGATTCAATGGGGAGATGGTAAAGGCGTGTCAGCCCTGTATATCCGCTATGGCTGGCTGGCACATCGGGGGTACAATAAGGTGTAGCAGGCATTTTTATACTCCTTGGACAACTTGCTGAATATTCACCATATACAGTTAGCCAACCCATTCTTATATAAAAATCAAGTCGGAGTGATAATATTTCCGGAGATGAACAGAAACTGGATAATCACCTCTTATGTCTGTGGAAGTGAAGGAGGTTAGATCATTGCAAACCATACTAGGATCAGGCGGGGTTATAGGCGTTGAGTTAGCCAAAGCGCTCAAAACATACACCAACAACATACGTTTGGTTAGTCGAAATCCCGAGGCAGTAAACCCCGATGATCAGTTGCTTTCAGCTGATCTGACCAAATCAGAAGATGTATTAAAAGCAGTAGATGGTTCAGAAATTGTTTATCTAACCGTGGGGTTGCCTTATAAGACAAAAGTATGGCAAACGACTTGGCCACTTTTGATGCAAAATGTGATTCATGCGTGTAAAACCTATCATTCCAAATTGGTTTTTTTTGATAACATTTACATGTATCATCCGAATTATTTATCTCGGATGACCGAAGATACACCAATCGGTCCAGTCAGCAAAAAGGGAGCAATAAGAGCAAAAATCGCCAAGATGATTTTAGATGAAGTTGAAAAGGGGAATTTACAGGCTCTTATCGCTCGTTCAGCAGATTTTTATGGCCCCTCTATTAGGAATACCAGTATCCTTACAGAAATGGTATTTAAGAACTTTGTCAATGACAAGAAAGCCAATTGGCTGGGATCTGCTAAATATAAGCATTCATTCACATATACTCCAGATGCTGCGAAAGCTACCGCTTTATTGGGCAATACATCAGATGCTTACAACCAAATTTTGCATTTGCCAACAGCAGAAACTCCGCTCACTGGGAAAGAATGGATCGAGGCGATTGCAAAAGAGATAGGTGTTGAGCCGAGGTATCAAGTAGTACCAAAATTTCTG
>DATKLL010000144.1:0-3300 GCA_035542475.1 Syntrophales bacterium | reverse complement strand
AGCGATTGAATCCTGAAGTTTCAGGATGAGTTTTTTACGCTCTTGCATCTGGACGAAGATGCCTCTGAAGAGAAGATCCAGCATGAAAGCGGCAAAGATGACAATGATGCAGGTAGGCCAGATAATGATGTTGTATTTTGCCAGTTCAAAGTTGGTAGCAATTCCGGCCCAGACAAGAATGTTGGGATTAACGGCGATGGCAATAAATCCCAGGATGCTGCTGGTCGTACTGTACGGAAACGCCAGAAACACGGGCAGGATAAACCAGTACATGAATCCCGAAATGCCATAGACGAGGCCTGTAGTCATACGGCTCAGATGGTAAAGGAAAAATCCCTGGGTGATCAGGACAACCGCATAAAAGAACCAGGGCAAGAAACGCCTCTTTATCCCGGCTAATATACCAAGGGGATACAGGAGCAGTATCCCTCCCAAGAGCATCCTTGATCCCAGCAAATCCCCGGCGTGCACCGGATCGATCACCCAATCCCACACCCACAATCCAACCGCCAGCAGCGACGTTGCAAAACCGACCATGATTACAAATGTTCTCGACTCCTGGAATTTCATTTCCAGGTATTGTGCTTCTGTATCGAAATCAAACCGGTATGGAATTTTCATATGTCGATAAAAACCTAACGCAAACGGTAAATCGGGCTGTCCTTCCCACTCCCTGTCACCCTGAGCTGTTAGTCATGTGTCGCCCTGAGCCTGTCGAAGGGTGAGCTTACCGAACTGCGAAGGGCAAGCCATTCCCGACCCTCAAGTGTCATTTCCGTGAAAACGGGAATCCACGAATCATTTATTCCCTGTCATTCCCGCGGAGGCGGGAATCCACGACTAATCGGAATCCAGTCTTCGGCGGGGCTTGAGTAAGAACATCGCCTTACTGACTCACCTTCATCAAAGAACATCATCAAAGCAGAACGCCAAACAACTTGACAATGTCGACTATACTATCCCAGCTTCCTGTTTTAACGCATTGCGGATCGTTTATATCAGATAGCCTGGCAGGCGTAAAGTGCTGATTCCAGGGCCTCTCAAAAAGAACCTTAAATCCACAGAAGCCATTGAAATTCTCAAAAACATCATCGATTAAAACATGGCCACCAATAATTCCCTTATCCAGACAGAAGATGATTTTCTTCGCGCCGATTTGCGGAAAATATTCCTCCACCCACTCTCTCGTTTCCTGCACGAAGTATTTGGTGTCAAGTACCGGTGTGGCAACAAACCAAATATCATTTTCCGTGTTAAACAACTTTTGAATCCCGTCTTTTGCTTCGGGATATGGTTGGGCTTGCTTGAAAAAATCTTTCGTGTGTAAGTATTTATAGATATTCTCCCCGCACTCAGGCTTGACATATTTTTCGATATCTCGTGAAACAATATCATCAATCGTGAGACAATCATTATAATCCTGATTATACATTCTGAGCCACGATGACATAATGTCCATCACTACGCCATCTAGATCACACAAGATTCTCATGCGACTCCTTAACTGTTACTGCGCAGGATCAACGGCTCTTTTGCCATGTTATTGTACTGAGAATTGATATCAAGAATGATAAGTTATGCGACAGCAAAACTAGTATGCTGTGCCTCGATATGTCCGAAATCATTTTTCTAACTCTGGCACATGGATATAGAAGAGCCGACGCCAGAAATCATCGAACTCTCGGGCGCCCACGAACGTAACTTTAGCCAAATAATGACCTGCGGGAAGAATTATGGCGCATCCAACGTGGGTGGTCTCTCCAGGTTCAATCCACATTTGCTCTATACGCTCGCCACTTTCGATCTCGTAATCAGTGAGCAAGTTAATTTCACTCGGTATATTCTCCGGAATTAATAGTTCAGTCGAATTGAACCAATTCAAAGAAAGGTTATTCTCAATATCAGATCTGATACTTCTCAGTTGCAGGCCAACGCTGTGCTTAATGGTCTCTAATTCATCTTCATAAACCGGTTGAGCAGATCCATTGGCATAATTTTTTGCTCTCGCCGCTAACTTGCACCTACTGACATTTTTCAGAGAGACATCAATGAAAACAACAAAAAGATTGTTCCTATATACGGCGCATTTTTTCACTAGCTCTATTTCGAGAGCAGTCTCATAACTTCTTTGCAGCCGCCACTGGTATACCGCCCACCATGCGCCTCCAATCACAGCGACACCCAGCATAAAATTCCGGAATATCTCCGAGATTTGTAGCCTAGCCTGTTGGTCCGGAGGTAGTAGCCACTGATATGTCGCCCACAATGCACATCCAATCACTGTGACGCCCAGTGTAAAATTCAGGAATATCCGTGAGATTCTTAGCCAATCCCATTGGCGCAGAACACCAATTATGCGCAGACAATATTGGACTATTTTTGAGAATGTTGAAGGATCCAATCGGTGTCACTCTCCTATTCATCGCTTTGTTTCTTCAGATTATATAGTTTATCGATTTCCCCAGAACAGTCCTCCCAAATAATAAAATATAGTATGCGCAAATTATGATCTACTTGAAGGCCATTCGCAATCTTGGCAACATGTGTTGCAAATTGGTCCTCCTAAACTCAGGATCTTTCCAATCATTGCCGGTAATCGTATGCCTGCAAGAAGTGCTTTTGCATCTACACTGCATTAAGAATAGGGGATTGGATTCTGCTAACCCATAATCGTAGGTCAGTTCTTCTCCCTCCGGTATGTCTCTTATTGAAACGAAATCACCATTTTCGTCGAAACCGACGTTTCCTTCACATGAATGATTGAAGTACCATTCTACAGTCAGTTTGCTGAAATCATGATCCTCCGGTGGTATAAATCCTTCTGGTGTTCCAATGCAGAAATCACTGATCTTTCTCTTAATAAGAGGTGAGGCATCCTTAACTTCATCCCAGAGAACCAAATCTTTATAGTCTTCTTCGCAAACGCCTTCGGCTACAAAGTCGCCTTCATTGATCTTTTGCACAGCGAACACGCCAACTCCATGAATCCGTGATGCGAAGAGTTCAATTATAATATCCTTAAATATAATACTCATATCTTATGTCAAACTGGAGACAATAACCCTCTTTCATTATTTAGTCTTCAAAAGGAAAACCCCGCTCTCACAGCAAGATGCGGGGCTATGTTTCAGACGGTGTTTCCTCCTTGTTTTTAAAGATGGGATAAAAAAATGATTGCTTTGCTCTTGTGTTACCTCCACGGACTGATTGAGAAAGATACGCTTTCGCGTATGATTGTCAAGGGGAAAATAAAGGCCTGGATTCTGATGAGTCATGGATTCGCGATCAAGCAGGGAATGA
>DATKLL010000143.1:0-18117 GCA_035542475.1 Syntrophales bacterium | reverse complement strand
GATATTGCTACTGAAGATTCTTACAAAGCCGGCGCCCAAATTTACAAGAAGGGAGACCCGGCGAAAAACCTTTCCCTGCTGACAGATGGGAAGATCCTCATGACATTGGAGACTTATGTGGGACCGCAAAGACCTCCGATGCAGGTTACCGTGGATATTGTAACGAAGGGTGAAGCCATGGGATGGTCGTCAGTCGTGGAACCCTACATCTATACCCTGGGAGCTCGCTGCATTGACGATTCGAAAATAATTAATTTTGATGCTGCGAAACTGAGAGAAATTTTAAATGCAGACAAAGTCCTGGGTTTTAAATTCATGCATGCCACAGCAAAATTAATAGCCACCCGTCTTACCCATACCGAGATTATACTCGTCGGTGAGAGAGGACTCTCTGTTCTTACTGAGATGTGATAAAGGAGAATCGTCATGGCGGAAGAGATTATAATTTACGGCAAGAGTGGTTGACCGTATACAGACCAGGCCCGGTCGGCTTATGGAAAAAAGGCAAAGTATGTTGATGTGAAATCCGACAGCACAAAATTGCAGGAGATGCTCAAGCTCACCGGCGGCGCTCGGCAAGTTCCGGTCATTCTGGAGGGCGATAAAGTAACAATCGGTTATGGAGGCTCCTGAGGTGTATGATGGCCGATAGGTAATCGGCTACACAACATTATCCGACGACTGGGGGACATCGTCTCCCAGTTTATATTATTAAGGCAGCAATAAACATATCAAACCGGATACCCGATCAAAAAACTTCGGTATTGCATCCGGATCCGATACCTCATAGCTTGCTATGGGGTACTTTATTTGATGTAGTCGCGAAATTTAAATTTTCAAGGAGGTTCAATCGATAACCATGGTTAGTAAACCCATAAAGTTTTTTTTGATTCTGTTTCTGTTTTTCTTACCTTCAATCCCTTTTACAGATTCCACTTTATTTTCCGAGACACTGCATGTGGATCAGGCATTTGCCTCTGCAGCCGTGAAATTTTCGGGAGCACCCGTATCTATCGCCGACCTGGTGGAGAAATGGAGACCCACGGTGGTAAATATCAGCACAACCACGATTGTAAAAGGCAGGCAGGGCAGCCCCTTTGGAAACGAAATGCCCTTTCAGAGGTTTTTCGGTAATGATGACTTTTTCAGGAGGTTTTTTGAAGACGCGCCGGAAAAAGAATTTAAGCAGCGAAGCCTCGGATCAGGATTCATCATTTCCAGTGACGGCTATATATTTACAAATAATCATGTCGTTGAAAAAGCCAGTAAGATAAAAGTAAAACTCTCCACCGGCAAGGAATACGACGCGGAAGTCAAAGGCAAGGATCCTACCACCGACATAGCGCTGATAAAGATCAAACCGGAGAACAGCCTTCCTGTCGTAAAGCTTGGTGATTCCGACAAATTACGTACGGGGGATTGGGTTTTTGCCATCGGCAACCCTTTCGGTCTGGAACACACAGTTACAGCGGGAATAGTCAGTGCCAAGGGTCGTGTCATAGGTTCAGGACCGTATGATAATTTCATCCAGACGGATGCCTCCATAAATCCCGGTAACAGCGGCGGTCCTCTATTCAACCTTGATGGTGAAGTCATCGGTATTAACGCTGCCATCGTCGCTCAAGGACATGGGATAGGCTTTGCCATACCGATCAACACGGCAAAAAGTATTCTTGCCGACCTCAAAACAAAAGGAAGTGTTACCCGCGGCTGGCTGGGAGTTTCCATACAGGATATTTCAGAAGATATTGCCGAAAATTTAAAGCTTAAGGACACTAAAGGCGCACTTGTGGGTCATGTCTTTGAGGGCGATCCCGCAGATAAGGCAGGTATTAAAACAGGAGATATAATCATCGAGATTTCCGGCATGAAAATCCAGGACACGCATGAACTTATGAGAATTGTTGCTGCCCTGACAGTTGGAGAAAAGGTAAAGGTCAAAATTGTGCGCGAAGGGAAGGAGCAGATACACGAGGTGATTGTCGGTGAACGAAAAGAAGAAAAAGAGATTGCACGCAGAGGCAAGGTCGGCGAGTCGTACGGTATGGCAGTTCAAGAAATTACGCCCGAATTGGCTAAACATCTTGGACTGGTTGATCAAACCGGCGTTATAGTAACCCAGATCCAGGAGGGAAGCCCCGCTGATGATGCAGGACTGAAGATTCAGGATATCATTCTTCAGATTAATAAAGTAAAAATTTCGTCCGTTAAAGATTTCCTAAACGAAATCAAGAAAAATAATGAAGGCGGAACGGTATTACTTCTGATCAAGAGAGGGGAAATGACTTTCTTTATAACGTTAAAAAGGGAGGTTACAAAATAATCATCCTTAACGACCTCGTAAAAAGTCCATATGCTGCGTTGCGCTTCATCCCTCGTCACTGAGGCGTACGCCTATTGTACGCCTCATTCCTCGGAATTTGCGCGCCTTGCCTCTGGACTTTTTAACGAGGTCGTCTAAAATTCTCTGTTATGCGACTTTTTATGTGTTAATCATCCTTTGTATTGACATAAACCTAACAAGCTGATAATGAGCCAACCAATACCCTTGTATATGCTGTAAATGTCATACCATAAATATCGCCGCTCACATCGCGAAAGGGGACAATGAATTTTAGGAGGGGGGAAATGAAACATCTTGTTCCCACAAAGATTTTTTTTACAAAGGGTGTCGGTACACACAAGGATGAACTCCACTCATTCGAGCGGGCGCTAAGAGACGCGGACATAGAGATGTTCAACCTTGTTCAGGTATCGAGTATCTTCCCGCCGCGTTGCAAGATGGTCTCAAAAACACAGGGCCTGAAAGAAATGGTGCCTGGCGGATTGACCTTCTGTGTCTTGAGCCGCTGCTGCAGCAACGAACCGAAGCGACTTCTGGCCGCTTCCGTTGGATGTGCCATCCCGGCAGATAAAGCATCCTACGGATATATCAGCGAACACCATGCCTACGGTCAGACAGAGAAACAGGCAGGAGACTACGCCGAAGACCTTGCTGCCGCTATGCTGGCATCAACACTAGGCATTGATTTTAATGTCGATGAAAGCTGGGATGAGAAAAAAGAGATCTTCAAGATCAGCGGTAAGATCGTCAGAACTCGCAATGTGACACAGTCTGCGATTGTTAAGAATGGAGGATACACCACCGTCGTTGCCGCCGCGGTATTCGTTTTCTGATTTATTGTTGATGAACCGTAAAAAGCTGAAAATCCAGCAGAGGATAACTGGCAAAGTAAAATAACATCTATGCCATTTCTCCGGTTAATTCTTTTTACGCGATTATCAAATGATAAGTATATTCATAAAAAAGGCCTTTGAGGTCTTACATATTTCTCTGTTTATTGTCTTAATCACTGCATTTTCAATACTATCATCAGAAACCCCCGTCTTTTCCGAGAAACTTAATGATACCGATTTCCTCGATCAAAGAATATCGATGGTAAAAACCCAGATCATGGAAAGGGGTATCAATGATGCCGAAGTGATCCGGGCTATGAAGTCCGTTCCACGCCATAAATTTGTTCCTGGTAAGTATATCGACAGCGCTTATGACGACAACCCCCTGCCCATCGGATATGGACAAACCATTTCTCAGCCGTACATTGTGGCGTACATGACGGAGGTTCTTAACCTGAACAAGAACAGTACCGTTTTAGAAGTAGGTACTGGCTCCGGATACCAGGCGGCAGTTCTCTCATCTGTTGTCAAGCAGGTCTACACAATCGAGATCATTTCTGAACTGGCAAAATCGGCAGCCATTCGCCTGAAAAATTTAGGCTACGCTAATGTCGAAATAGGGATCGGGGATGGCTATTATGGCTGGAATAAATATGCACCTTTTGATGCGATCATTGTCACCGCAGCAGCCGGACACATCCCGCTGCCCCTGCTCAAGCAGCTTAAAAATAACGGCAGGATGGTCATACCGGTGGGAGGATCCTTCACAGTTCAGAATCTGATCCTGGTCAGCAAGGACGGGGATGGCAACATAACAACCAGAAACCTGATACCCGTGCGATTTGTTCCCCTTACTGGAAGTCATAATTAACATATGAACGCCAGCCCCTCGCTAAAACGCATCCAGATAGCCGTCTTTCTGATTTCTGCCGCTCTCATTTCCTACCAGATACTCCTGGTCAAGATGTTTTCCATACAATACTGGTACCATTTTGCTTATCTCATCATCAGCATCGCGCTGTTAGGTTTCGGGGCAAGTGGCACCTTTATTTTTCTTTTTAAAAGATGGTTAAAGGATCACTTTCCGTTAGTTCTGTTTCTCTGTCCCCTTCTCTTCGCGTTGTCGATCTGGATGAACATCTACCTGAACAGGGCAATCGCCTTCAATCCGCTGATGATTATCTGGCAAAAATACGAAATCATCCGCCTCCTCATGTTAAGCCTCTCCATCCTGGTACCCTTTTTCTTAGGCGCGCTTTGCATCGGGTTAAGTTTCGTAGCCGTACCCGGTTACATTCACAGGATCTATTTTGCCAACTTGACGGGTTCAGGTATGGGGAGCCTGATCGTTCTTTTAACCTTACTGCATATCAGACCTTATGGAATCATGTTTTTCATTTCGATGATTACAATGTGCGCAGCCCTGAGTGTAAGTATGACTCGTATCAAAAAGGGAATCACCTGTGCTGCCGGAGTCGCAATGATACTGCTCTATGTTTTCCTGTTTGGCCCCACACCGCTTCCTATGAGCAGTTTCAAAGATCTCGCCCAGGCCGAAAATCTCCTGGATGCGAAAAAAGAAATGGAAGTCTTCGGACCCCTCGGTCTGGTTACCGTAATTTCCAGCCCCGCTTACCATTATTTCCCCGACTTGAGCTTAAACTGTCCATACCCTTTGCCGCGGCAGAAGGGACTCTTTCTGGATGGAAATAATGTCGGCGCTGTCAATGAGTTCAACGGAAATTTAAATGATATTCATTTTATGGATTACCGGACAAACTCCCTTGCGTATAAGATTTTAAATAACCCCGATGTACTGATTATCGGCGGCGGCTCTGGAACGGAAATCCTCAACGCCGGTTATCACAAAGCCAGGAGCATCTCAGTTGTTGAAATGAACACCGACATTGTTCATCTTATGCAGGAAGTTTATAGGACATTCAGCGGAAACGCATATAATGCCCAGAATACCGATGTTCATGTTGAAGAGGGTCGGGGATACCTGCAGAGGACAAAACGGCACTTTGACCTCATCAATATAAGCCTGCTTGAATCTGTAGGAACTGCTTCTGCCGGTGTTTATTCCCTCAATGAAAATTATCTTTTTACTACGGAAGCGATAGAGGCTTGCCTGGAACGTCTCACGCAAGGAGGCATACTGAGCGTCTCCACCTGGATCAAGAATCCTCCACGGGATAACATCAAACTCCTCGCCATGGCAATTGAGGCAACAGAGGGACAAAAGAAAGATGTCCCTGCTCAATCGATAATCATGATCAGAAGCTGGCAAACCGCCACCGTCCTGGTAAAAAAAGGCGGCTTTGACAAAAGAGACATAGCAGCCGTCAGGGAATTCTGTAAAAGCCGGCTCATCGATATTTCCTACTGCCCGGGGGTGAAGAAAACAGAAACCAATATCTTCAACAAGCTCGATGAAGACATCTTTTATTCCGCAGCAATCAAATTGTTATCACCTGAAAGAGAAATGTTCTACGAAACCTATCCATTTTATGTTAAACCGGCTACGGATGACAGGCCCTTCTTTTCTCATTTTTTTAAGATTGATATGGCAAAATATTATTTCAATTCATCTGACCGTGTCCTGATCCCGTTCCTTGACTGGGGGTATATACTGGTGTGGATAGCGGCATGCATTCTTTTTCTTCTGGGCATGACCTTCATGGTGGCTCCCATCCCCTTTGCTCTTCCATCCCGAAATGGGCTCATGTCCATTCTTGTCTATTTCGGTTCTTTGGGAATGGCTTACATGTTTTTAGAAATATCCTTGCTTCAGCAGTTCATACGTTATCTCTACGACCCCATCTTTTCTGCAAGCGTTGTGATCGGATCATTTCTCATCTATTCAGGGATAGGAAGCTTGATTACCGGAAGAGTCAGTCTGTTAAAGTCAAAACAAATATTCTGGTCCGCACTTATCATAAGCATTGCCGGCCTCATTATCCTGACCGGTGACCAGTGGCTTCAAAAGGCACTTTCCGGATTTCCTTTATGGCTGAGAATGATTTCATGCAGCCTGATCATAGCACCGCTTGCCATTCCCATGGGTATCCCCTTTCCATCAGGACTAAGCGAATTGAGCCCTGGGAGGGAAGGCCTCATTCCCTGGGCCTGGAGCATCAACGGTTTCTTTTCCGTCATAGGAAGTTCGACGACAGTGCTTATTGCCATTACGTGCGGGTTTAAATCCATTATCCTGATAGCAGTAGCGCTCTATCTGCTGTCAGCGTTTATGTTCACCCGGCTAAGAAGGGGAGGAAGCTGATATGCCCGTCAAAAAAGACGGCGATGGAAAGCCTGTATTAATGACTCAGAATGTCGGCGATGCCGATCTGCCGTATCTCTTATATAACAGCCATGGCCCGACCCTGCTCCTCCTTCATGCAACGGGATTCCTGCCGTGGTTATGGCATCCTATCGCCCGGGAGTTGTCCCCGGCATACAGGATCATCGCACCCTGCATCTGCGACTACCGGAAAGCAGATCCTGATAAGGGCGGTCTTCACTGGATGACAATCGCCAAAGATATCTCCGTTCTTTGCAGTAAAAACGGCATCGAGAATCCTCTCCTGGTGGGACATTCCATGGGGGCGACAGTTTCGATGATTGCACATACCCTGTATGGCGTGAAGGCAAGGGCTCTGATCCTGATTGAACCTATCTTCCTGCGGGAGGATTTCTACCGCATCCATATCAATGTTAAAGATCATCCACTGGCTTCCAAAGCCGTGAAACGAAAAAATCACTGGAAGAACCAATCTGAGGCCATGAGTTATCTCAGATCGAAATCACTGTTTAAGAACTGGACCGAGGAAATGCTCGAACTCTATATTGCGCACGGAATGAAAGAAAGGAAAGGGGGCGGACTTGAACTGGTCTGCTCTCCCAAAACAGAGGCCGCCCTGTTTATCGGCGGTGTCCAATACAACATATGGCCGCTCATCTCGAAGATTTCCTGCCCCGTCCTTGTTATCGAAGGGGAGAACACCGACAGCAAAAATTACATCGATCTGGAACGCACAGTTGCCATGTTACCAAATTCATCTCACATAATTGTCGCAAATGCCGGGCATCTCATCCCGATGGAACAGCCTTCAAAAATTGCAGCAATTATCGGAGATTTCTTTAAGAGCATACCTTTGTAAAGTCTAAAAGAGTCTTTGCCAATCAGTAATCCACCCGTAATTTTTTTAAAAATAATCATATAATTTCTTGATAAATAGTATTTTGTTGTGTAAAAATGTTCACAGATGGTTAATTTTTAACTCTCAATAGACCAAATGAAAAAATATTTTTAGGAGGGACAGGATATGGCAAGTCTAAGAAAAGGTGATTTGTTGACTTGTGAGGTATGCGGTCTTGTAGTTGCCGTCGATGAGGCGTGCGGCTGCGCTGTTGGCGAGATCATCTGCTGCAAGAAAAAACCCATGGTAAAGGGCAAGGCTGCTGCCGTTAAAGCAAAAAAGATGAAAGTCGCTGCAAAGAAGACTGCTAAAAAGCCGGCAGCAAAAGCCAAGAAGTAATCAAGATTAAGTAGAGCATTTGTAATTTTTACGGTTCTGTAAAACCCCGCTTTTCACATTTACAGAAGAGCGGGGTTTTGTGTTTCATGATGTCCGCTCTATAAAGTAACGATACTGTGCTTCATTGTTCTTGCCCCTTTAACCTTACTTCTGATAATATAAATACAACGATGGAAATGAAAATAATAGATTCCCATATGCACTGCGGTATCCAGAATGCAAATCTGCCTTTTGAGGTCATAAAGAATTATCTGGATGCGGCAGGTATCGAAGGGGCATGCCTTTTTGCTCCAGTTGAGGATATCTATGACCGCTATGACTATGCCTTCGAAGATAACGCCGCCTGGATGACATGCAGGCAGCGGGCCAACAATTATCTTTTGGATGTCCAGCAGGCTCATGAAAATATCTTTTCCTACTACTTTGTGTGGAACGACTTCAGGAAGGATGAGCTTAAGAAAGGCTTCAGAGCGGTCAAGTGGCACCGCCACAATTATGAACCTGTCTACCATTATAACGATCCTCTCTGTGAGGCATTCCTGCAAGAGGTTTACCGTTTGCAGCTTCCTATTGTCCTTGAAGAATCTTTAGATAACACCCGGTCTTTCATTAAGAGGGTCAATGGCAGGACTCCCATTATAATTCCCCATATGGGTGGATTGAACGGCAGTTTTTCCGCATTATTCAGATCAGGTACTTGGGATAATGATACTGTTTTTGCTGACACAGCACTTGCCACAGGGCCGGAGATCATGACATTCCTGGACAGGTACGGGAGTGACAGGCTCCTTTTTGGAAGTGACTTTCCCTTTGGCAATCCCGGCAGCGAACTTCAGGAAGTAGTCCGGTTGAACTTAGGAAAACAGGATTTTGAAAATATTGTCTGCAAGAACATTTTAAGATTGCTGCATGTCTGATATGAGGATCAAATATACTCATTGGTCATTTACATAGGAGGCACATATGAAAATCGCAATTATGGGAGTCGGTGGGGTTGGAGGATATTATGGGGGATTGCTTGCGCAGGCAGGGCAGGATGTGACATTCATCGTACGCGGGGCCCATCTTCAGGCCATACGTGATAAAGGCCTTCAGATTAAAAGCGTCCTTGGCGATTTTAGTGTCTCACCGGCTAAGGCAACCGATAAACCTTCTCAAATCGGGATGGCTGATTTCATAATCTTCGCGACAAAGACTTACCAGACCGACGAAGCGGCAAAGTTAATAAAACCCATTGTCGGCAAGAACACAGTAGTGGTTTCGCTCCAGAACGGCATAGACGCGGCAGATCGCATTGGTGCAGTTATTGGTATGGAACACATGATGGGTGGTGCGACGTGGCTTTCTGCAGCAATAGAAGCGCCTGGTTTAATCGGCCAGTACAGCCAGTTCCGCCGCATCGCGTTGGGTGAGTTCAGCGGCGAGACAACGAAGCGTCTTAAGGATGTTTACGATATCCTGCAGAAAACCGGAGCAACGGTTGAGATAAGCGATAATATCTTAAAAGTCCTATGGACAAAATTCGTATTTATCTCATCAGTCAGCGCCATGGGAAGCATGACACGCGTAACATTTGGTGAGTACCGCAGTGTACCGGAGACACGCTCTGTACTGATCGATGCCATCAGCGAAGTGGCTGCAGTAGCTAATGCTAAAGGTGTTTCACTTGACGCAGATGTGGTTGCTAAAACACTCGCATTCATTGACGGCAGCGCACCCGTTATCAAGCCCTCGATGCAGCGTGATGTGGAATCAGGAAAACGATCCGAACTGGAATCAATGATAGGTGTTGTTGTGCACTTTGCTGCGCAGTACAAAGTACCCACACCGGTAATGAAGTTTGCTTACGCTATGCTTAAACCGGGAGAGCTGAAAGCGCAGCAAAACTAAATATCAATTCTTTCAAGAAAGGAAGGCTTGAGAAGGATATATTTATTTTCCAGCAATTCAATCTCCCCTGATTGAATAAACCGTTTGATAAATCGGGTCACAGTTTCTCTCGCTGTAGTTGCATGCTCCGCGATATCCTTGTGCGTCAGTCTCAAATTGATAATTATCCCTCGCTGATCTTTAACCCCGAACTGGTTACCGATATTTTTCAGGACCACTCTTATACGCTGCTCGGCATCCGCAAAACTTAACACCCTCAGCATTAACCATGCGTCTCTCAACCTCGAGCAGAGCATGTTAATAATCTCCACAAGGACCTTTCTGTTCTGCAATAAATGGTTCTCGAAATCTTTTTTGGAGACAAAACCGACTTTCGTGTCTTCTATAGCAACGACTGTGGCCGGCGCCGTCATCCCATCTAGTATGGCCATTTCCCCGAAGAAATCACCTCTTTTACGAATCGCGAGAATCCTTTCCTGGCCGTCGGCGCTGAGTTGTATGGCCTTCACCTTGCCGGTATAAACAAAATAAAAATAATTCGGTGTATCTTCCTCGTACAGGATGATCTGATTTTTCGAGAATTGTTTTTCAATGACGACGTTCTTGAAGTCGGCCAATTCAGTTTCTGATAGGCAGGCTAAAAACGGTATCTTGGGGACGATCAAATCAAAATTTGTTTTCTGCGGTTTAATTTTTGTTTCGCTTTTCATATATGATCTCAGCGATCCATTCGAAACTTGGAGCAGGTTTTGTTAATTAAACATACCTTTGCAGATTTTCAGATTTGAAGCAACATAAATTGTGCAGTTCCTGCCATGAATACACTTAATAGCTCTTATCTAATCAACTTGTCGTTACGCAGATTTTTCATAACCGCCCTGGAAATAGAGTCAAAGATATCAATTGTTGAACCAGGCTTTATTGTCTCGGAACAGACTCTCCATATTAATTTTCCCGTGGACGTATCATAGAGACTGCATTCCAGCAAAATGTGTTTCTCTCGAATGGTGTATTCTTGAGACGGGGTATACAACGTATATACTGGAAAATAATCACTCCAGAGGGGAAATATCTCAACGGGCGGCATGACGCGTTCTCTCACCTCTTCATCGCTCATACTGATTACCCGCGCCATAAATATGGCATCGTTCTTCAACTTCACCGCTTCAGCCCTTACATCGGCCCTTGTGGCTTTTTTCTTTTGGTATATTGAAGCAAAAGACACTGCTTTCACTCCATGCTCTTGAAAATCTCTCACAAAGATATCTTCTAATTTTTGTTTATCGAACAAATCTGAAGTCCCGACGACGAGTATATCTTCTACATATCGATGTTCATAAGAACTGTCCTTCCACTCACCGGTTAGTTTAATACCCGCGCATGACGTAAGAAGAAACAAGCTAATAATGATTGAGATGACGACTTGCTTTGACAGGTTTTCCATAAGTTATCTCCTGACGGAAAATTATGTATTCATGAATTATTTAATGCTATTGTAAGAGACATGTTCATTAAACACCAAATCAAAAAATGAAGTCAATATGGATTTCTTTCCGTCACCAGCTTTATCTCGTGCTTATAGCCATCGTTAAAAGGACTTTTGATTTTACTGACCGAGAAAATAATTGTGGACATGTCCTCGGATTTCAGCGCCGCTTCCTTTATAGCTGCGGTCCTACCCGTAATCTTGACTCCAGCGAGATCAACACTGCTGTTGGAAGTGAGCACTGCGATATCAGAATCTATGCTGCATCCACTCATATTCACTACGGAATCTATCGCTTTTACCCCGACATCCCCGGATTTTATATAGCTGCTTTCAATAGATACAATTGATCCTTCAATGTAAATATGTTTCGCAGTTATGCCAACAATCCGGGTTTCGTTGCTGTTTTTTACTTCTATCCGATCATAGTCACCGTTGGATATTACACAGTCTTTGCCTTCGCACTTAAATATTTTATTGCCCGTGAATGAAGGCGTTTTAATTTCCTTTTTCTTAACAGAAACTGTAATCCAATCCATGATTATCTTATTGAAATCAACCGGGCGGTCAACCATCGGACAATGACCGAGTCCCGGCATTATCCTCAAATCAGAATCCGGGAGCATCCACTCCAGAAGCCGACCAATCCGCAAAGGCGAGACGGGATCTTTCTCACCCCAGATTATAAGCGAGGGAACTTTTATTTTATCGATGATATTGCTGAAGTCGGTGTTAAGCAAAACCATCCCGGCTGTCTTGGCGGGATCACCACTATACAGTTTTTTTTTCAGTAATTCATTGCTCAATGAACTGCTGCCCGTTTCATCCCTGAATCCTCTATCCATGCTCTCAAGGTTTGCGATCATTAAGTTCTGTATTGTTGATGCCGGTATATTCATCATATCCATAAATTTATTAGGCTCAACATTGATGAATTTCTTGATGAATGCTGAACGGTTAAGTATCCCTGCTGAGTCTACAATAATAATGCGCTCCAGATTTTCCGGATATGTGCCCGCATAATAAAGGGCGATCGCCCCGCCCAGTGAATGTCCTATGATATAAAGCGGCCCTTTTGTGTATTTCTTTACGATCCAGTTGACAAATGCGGCATAGTTTTGTGGAGAATACAGATCATTTTCCTTGCTTGAACGCGCAAACCCGGGTAGATCAAAGGCAACAACATGATATTTATTCTCAAGTTCGGGTATCAGGTTCTTCCAGATTCCGGCACCTTCATCCCCGATTCCATGTATCAATACAACACTCTTAGCATGACCTTTGCCGGATTCAAAAAAATAGATCTTGCTGTTAAATATAGGTTCACGTATGAATTCTTCCCTACTTCCTGTTTTTCCATACAGGTCCGTTATTAAAAAGACGGAAGAGACCGCGAATACCATTAATAACGTCATTACTTTTTTCATAAAAACTACAGCAGATGTAATATTTCACTAAGAGTAGGGTGAGGAATAACCCACTTTTTCAATTCCTTCCTGCCCATCTCATTTGCTACAGCCAGACTCATAGGAGCAATTAACTCACCAGCATCATCCCCGATGATGGTCACACCGATTAGCTTGTCTTCACAAAAGACTGCCTTCACAAAACCATTTCCTTTAAGCTCCGTCCTCGCCATGATATTGGTTGCGTATTCCACTCTTTTTGTCTCCACATTTAAACCCTCTTCCGATGCCTGCCTCTCGGTAAGCCCAACACGGGCCACGCTCGGATGAGTATATATGACGGAAGGTATTGCCTCTTCCCTGTATTTAATAGAGCGATCACCCCTGAGATAATCGGCAACAGCCCTACCCTGCTGAATTGCCCGGTGCGCGAGCATTACACCCCCGGTGACGTCACCAACAGCATATATACCTTCTCTGCTGGTTCTTTGATTCTCATTTATAATTATACCCTTTTTATCATACTCGATGCCACACTGATTCAATTCATCAAAGAGCAAAACCGGTTTTCTACCCGTACAAATCATGGCATATTCTGCCTTTAATTCTAATATTTGTGTATTTTGAATTGCTTTCAATTGAACTCCATCAGGGACCTCGTGGAGTGCTTCCATCCTGGCCGATGTGTGGACGGTGATTCCGAGGCGGGTCAGCTCCTGCCTTAAGAAGGCAGCAACCTCTTCGTCCTCACAGGGAATTATTTGGTCCAGGAGCTCAACAACGGTCACTTTAACTCCCAACTCGGCAAGAAAGGTCGCAAACTCCACACCGATCACACTTCCCCCGACAATGACAACAGACTCCGGCAAAGTGTTTAGAGCGAGAAAGCTGTCAGATGTTAAAATACGTTGAGATGGATTTATACCAGGCGGTAGCAGCGGTTTCGAGCCCCAGGCAATAATGATGTTATCAGCAACCAGACGTTGTGCATCACCCTGCGGTGGGGTTAATAATACTTCTCCAGGATTTATGATTTTCCCTTCACCGGACATCAGGTCAACACCTGCATCCTTCAAAGATTTCTGTACGCCAAGGGATGAAATGGTAACCATCTGCTGTTGGTGACGCTTCACCGCGGTATAATCGACTGAGACTTCCCCCGTAGAAATACCCAGGCGTTTCAGTTTCTTGACGTTCATGTATTGCTTACTGCATGCCAGCAGTGCTTTTGTCGGAACGCAGCCCCGGTGGGTGCATGTGCCGCCCCATTTATTCTTCTCAATAATGGCAACCTTCGCCCCCTGTCTTGCAGCCTGTTCAGCCGCGGCATGGCCTCCCGGACCGGCACCAATAATGATAAGATCATGTGTATTGGACATTACGAACCCTCTCAGCCCCCTCCAGAGGGAGACAACTTAGTGGAATCAACTGTATCTTGTTTCTGCGGCGTGATAGGAACTGCGGACAAGAGGTCCCGCTTCAACATGTTTAAAGCCCATTTCATACGCTCTCTCTTTGATCATTTCAAATTCATCGGGGTGATAATATTTAATGACAGGCCAGTTATCGCGTGTCGGCTGCTGGTACTGTCCAATGGTTATTCTTTCACAGTGAACCGCTGCCAGGTCATGGAGCAGACCCAGAATGTCGTCCCAGCCCTCTCCAAAACCCACCATAAATCCTGATTTGGTGATGATTTTATATTCACTGTATTTATACGCCCGCTGAAGCAATTCCAGAGATATGCGATAATCTCCTTGGGGTCGAAGATCCTTGAATAATGCGGGAACAACCTCCATATTATGATTAATTACAAAGGGACTACTTTCGATGACGCGTTCAAGAGCATCCCAATTGCCCCTTAGGTCCGGGATTAGTACTTCTACCTTACATCCCGGTATTACCAGTTGTAACTTTTCCACGCATCGGGCAAATATCTTCGCACCTCCATCTGGAAGATCATCCCGTGTGACAGACGTAATAACAATATACTGAAGTCCCAGTTCTTCAACAGCCCTGACAAGCCGAACCGGTTCACTTTCATCCACCCCTTCGGGTTTCCCATGTTGTACATTACAGTAAAGACAGTGGCGGGTGCAGATATTACCCAGAATTAAAAAAGTGGCTGTCCCAGAACTAAAACACTCGGTCACGTTGGGACAGTGCGCCTCCTGGCAGATGGAGTGGAGTTTTAAATTGGATAGGATCCCCTTAACATGCTTGAATTCCTGTGATGAGGGGAGTCTTACTTTGAGCCATTCAGGTTTCCGTTTGATCTGCATCTGAGCTTTGAACCCGCTTCTTAGCCTTGAATATACCAATAATGCCGAACAGTAAAAATATCGTGCCCATTATTAGCTGAGGAATGGCGGCATCAAGCTGCCCTGTAAGGTGATACTGCATTATTGCTTGTATGAGATTCACCAGACCAAAAAAGAGAAAAAAGCCGGGCACCACATAATTGAGAAGTTTACGTGCATTCAAAGGCGCCTGGGGAAGCCTTTTTGCCTGTTCGGAAGGTAGACTCGGAGCAGTTATTCTCTGTTTTACTGCATCCGGCCTCTCGCTCACTTCATTCTTTTCTTTCCCCGCGAGAGCCCAGATGATTCTGTCTCTCTCTTTCGGATCTTTTATATCTTTCAGTTTTTTAATTATCCTGTCTCTTTCCATATAATCCTTCTTAATGCAGATTTACACTGCTTGCATAATGTCCTCTAACACCTGCCCGGCCAGCAGACATCGGGCTCCCTTGCTGCCTTTACGTCATCCAGGCGCCTGACCGGAGTAGTCAGAGGAGCAGACTTGACCATATCCGGATTTTCCTTTGCCTCTTTTGCAATGGTAATCATGGTGTCACAGAAGGCATCCAAAGTTTCCTTGCTTTCTGTTTCGTTCGGCTCGATCATGATGGCCTCAGGTACGATCAATGGGAAGTATATGGTCGGCGGATGATAACCATAATCTAATAGGCGTTTTGCAATATCCGATGTATGGACACCACTTTCCCTGGCTTGCCGTCTTCCTGAAAAAACACATTCGTGCATGCAGATCCGGTCATAAGCGAGGTCATAATAATCCTTTAAACGTCCTTTCACATAATTGGCATTCAGAACAGCCATCTCGCTTGCCCTTCTCAGCCCATGCGATCCGAGAGAACGGATATAAGTATAAGCCTTTACCATCACATTAAAGTTACCATAAAAGGCCCTTACCCGTCCAATACTGTCCGGACAATTATATTCCCAATCATAACGTTCTTCCTTCTTCACGACCCTTGGTATGGGCAGATACGGAACCAGGTTCTTCCCGACTCCTACAGGGCCACTGCCGGGACCACCGCTACCGTGCGGGGTCGAGAACGTCTTGTGGAGATTGAGCTGTATTACATCAAAACCAAGACTGCCCGGTTTTGTTATTCCCATGAAGGCATTGGCATTGGCGCCGTCACAATATAAGAGGCCTCCCTTACCATGAATAATTTGAGCAACTTTTTCTATATTCCGTTCAAAGAGACCCAAAGTGTTGGGATTCGTTAACATCAAGCCGGCAACATTCTCTGTCATTAATTCACGCATGTGATCGATGTCCACGCCTCCCTCGGCATTGGAGCGCACGGTTACTACCTGATATCCGCACAACGCCCCGGAGGCAGGATTAGTACCATGGGCGGTATCGGGAATTAATATATGCTTTCGCTTTTCCCCCCTCTTGTCAAAATATTTTTTTATTACCATGACGCCGGTGAGCTCTCCATGGGCGCCCGCGGCAGGCTGGAGTGCAAAATCAGCCATACCAAAGATTTCACTCAAATACTGCCGCAGTTCATACATGAGCTGTAATGATCCCTGGGAAAATTCGACGGGCGCATACGGATGGAGGCTGGTAAATCCTGGAAGCCTTGCGACATCTTCATTAACCTTAGGATTATATTTCATCGTGCATGAACCCAATGGGTAGAAACCCACATCGACGCCAAAGTTCCGCTTCGATAACTGCGTATAGTGTCTGATCAAATCAACTTCCGCAACCTCCGGCAGGTCAACATCATCCCTGAGAAGGCTTTTGCTGATAATGCTGTCAACCGCCACTTCCGGCACATCCGATTTCGGAATACCAGTGGACATTCTTCCAGCACGGCTCTTTTCAAATATCAATTCCATCAGTTTCCCTCCAGCTTATATATCTTGATTAGGCAACAAACGAACCAACCCTGTCAATATCGCTTTTCGAGAGCATTTCCGTAGCGCAGAGGAGCAGGGTGTTTTTTAGTTTGGGATAATCTTTCTCCACTTCATAGCCGCCGATAATCCCTTCTGCTTTCAGTTTCTGATTGACTTTTTGGGGATTAGGACATTTAATAATAAACTCATTATAAACAGGGGCCGGGAAGACAATTTCCCAACCTTTGAGTCCGGCAAGTTTCTGCTTCAGATAGTGTGTCTTCTGTATATTTAGCTCCGCCAATTTTTTCAGGTTTTTCCCCAGGCTGACCAGATAAACAGCGGCTGCCAAGGCGCAGAGGGCCTCATTGGAGCAGATATTCGATGTGGCCCTTTCCCGTCTGATGTGCTGTTCACGGGTCTGAAGGGTGAGGACGAAGCCCCGCTTTCCTTCTCTGTCCACTGTAGCCCCGGCAAGTCTGCCGGGGATCTTTCTCAGAAATTTATCAGTAGCGGCAAAGATTCCCAGATACGGGCCTCCATAATTCATGGGATTTCCGAAACCCTGCCCTTCGCCGACTACAAAATCTGCTCCCATTGCACCGGCCGGCTTAAGAATGCCTAATGACGTGGCATCCGTAAAACCGGAGACAAGGAGTGCGCCCTTGGCATGTACCGCAGATTCGATCAAAGAGATGTCCTCAATGATCCCGAAGAAATTGGGGCTTTGTACCAGTACCGCTGCGGTATTTTCATCTACAGCCTTTATCAGGGCCTCCCGATCAAGCTGGCCGGATTTGCCATAAGGAACTTCCACCAATTCATACCCGTTTGACCAGGCGTATGTACCGACCACCTGCCGATACTCGGGATGTACGGAGCGCACGATGATAATCTTAGACCGGTTCAGGGTCTTAGCTGCAAGTATCGCCGCCTCGGCCATAGCAGAGGCACCGTCGTACATGGATGCGTTGGCAACCTGCATCCCCGTAAGCTTGGCGATCATGGTCTGATATTCATAAATTGCCTGCAGGATTCCCTGGCTGATCTCTGCCTGGTAGGGCGTGTATGCCGTATAGAACTCGGACCGGGAAAGGACATGCCCGACGACGGCAGGGATGTAATGATTGTAAGCCCCTGCTCCCATTAAAGTGATTGGGGGAATGACATTCTGAGATCCAATGCCCTTCATCAGGGCAAAGACTTCCTGTTCGGAAAGGGCAGGAGGCAATTCCATAAGTTTCTTTATCTGATATTTTTCGGGAATATCTACAAAAAGCTCGGCGATTGACCGGATGCCGACCGTCTCCATCATCTGTCTTTGATCTTCCGCGGTATGGGGGGCAAAATCCATAATGCGTACCTTTCTCTTATATGGTTAATGTTTCAGGTTGGGCGTTATTGCGATTCAATGTTTGCGGTGACATTTCAGATTAATGTTTTTCTTCTTTTATCAT
>DATKLL010000142.1:0-27240 GCA_035542475.1 Syntrophales bacterium | reverse complement strand
ACTCTAAGTGCCTCTAAACTTTTACACCCAATTTTTTTAAGAAATCATACATTCTCTTAAAAAATTTGGAATAATTTTAGATTTGCTAAAATAAAAATAGATTCGGACCTTGATTGTTTCATCCGGTATTTAATGTGATCCCCTGAAAAACAAAACTGTAGTTTTGTATTTGTAATCTTGCGTTCATGCAGCATGGTCAAATTTATTGACTTCAGAAAGTGGTTGTTGACACTGATTGTAAGATTAAGTCCTGTTCAACATGTAAACCAGCCCAAATATGGGGGTATTTTTCGGGGTATATCAGAGAAATGCCTATAAATAACATTAAACATAATAAATATTTAGCAAATCAGTTGGATTCCCGCCGCCCCATTAAAAATCAATGTGTTATTTTATACGATTAGCTAAAATTCTTTAGCGTTTCTTTAGCACCTATAGATATTTCTTCCTCAGCACGCTTAACTTTTTGTCAAGTGCCTTTATTTCTTTAATTGTACCGGTCTTAAAAAGCCCATGTATCATTCCCGCACTCTTCACTAGTATTCCAGCTACTGAATCGATATATACCACAAGACTCTGAATCGGTACATCCCTGTAATATGTCACGCTAAAATCATCACCATCAATCTCGTAATGACGCCCAATTAGAGCACTAATATTGCTATGTGCATCCCTGCTTAGAAAATTATAAAGCGAACGATACTCATCTTCCATATCAGCCCTTTTAAAACGCTCCTCTACTTTCAAAGGATAATAACCCCTCTTCTTCAACGACACCAACTTTTTCTTGTATTCCGTTATCAAGGAATCTAATTTATCATGCTTACTAATTTCACTGAGGAACGGGTTTGGGTTTTCTTTTGCCTCTCTATATATTTTCAACCATTCTTTTACAAAACTTGCTTCCATATAATAACCATATTCTGCATTCTCACATAGATTTTTCAGCTCAACAAACGCCTCAAGCATCGACCTAAATAGCGAAGGAATCCCTATTGCTATCTTCTCATCAATTAACAAAGTTATACTACCACTTAATTCAATGATCGAACCATTGAGACCTATTAGATGAAGCTGCCGCGGATTCTTCTTATCGAACCTGATCTCTTTTGATAATTCTAGACACTTATCATGTAGGCTCTTAAGAAATTCAAATAATTCTGACGCTCCGCGAACAATGCCTTTCTGTTTTCTACTCACTAAAATACTCCAAGCAGCCATTTCATTGTTAAAATCAGTCCTCAAATCTTAACATCTCAGCATTTTCGGAATCATTAATACTCTATCTAACTCTTTTGGGATCTTTTGTCTTTCTATAAATATTTCTTAGGTCATCCGCTCCCATATTAAAATATCTTTCAAATGCCTTGTTCTACTATAAACCGTAGCCCTTATTGTGTCCTCAGGCGAACAATTATTATTAATACAATGGAACAACGAGTTCTTCTTTATTAGCCTTATTGCGAATGATGATGTATGATAGTTTTATACTTTTAAGGACATAATTACCAGGCAGTAAATCACCCTCATGATATATCTTACCATCTATAATGGCCAATCTTCTATTTGCCTTTTCGTCATAAGAATAACCACTATAAGTAAAATTTGATTGCGGAGTAGGGGGAACATCAGGTTTGGGTGATGTTATCGGTGCTTCAACTTTAGGAGCCTCTGCCGCTGATTCCTCCCTATTATTGAAGTTTGGTGCTTGTGAAGTTGTGAGCGTAATGCCGGCGACTACGATAATAATTAGTATAACTATGATATACGCCGCATATGATTCCAATATGTATTTTAACTTTATTTGCCAGTCAGTACCACTTTGTTTCGCATCTTCTTTCTGTATTAACTCGTCTGCCCTGCGTTGGGCTTCTTCCTCTTTCGGTTTACTGCTAGTTTTTCTTTGCTGTCCGCTGATAATAAATATTATATCGACTAATTCCGGCACATATTCTTTCGCTATTCTGAAGCCTCCTGTAAAGACACATAATGTGGGAATCACGGCAATAGTGAAAGCTGTACCTATATCACCAAAGTCATACATGTATCTCACACAGGCGGCAACCATGTATGCTAAAGGCAGTCCAAAAAACACAATTCTGCCAAATAATCCGCGGTTTGAATAAAAATATCTGATAATGAGAAAAAATTGACAAATAGAGCCGATTATAAGGCTGATTATAAAAGAAGTAACAGTGATCTTGGTTGCATGATTAATAAAATTGGTACTTAATACATCATTTGATATTTGATAACTATAAGAGAAGTGGACGGCATATGCTTGACCGACCGGTGTGGATATGAATAAAAACCACAAATATTTAAAACAATATAGAAGAAGTATATAGATGACCGTCGTAAAAACAATTAATAATGCCGTCTTCGTAAATGAATCAAAAATCTTCCGTAAATACTTGAGAATCTCTGTCTTTTTAAGTTTCATTTGCAGAATGGACATGATAAAATTTGACAAAATCTACCAAAAATTTTCGGTTAGTCAATGCTGGATAATATAATAAAAAATAATGGGAAAATACTAGCATCGTTGATGATCTCTTTAGATAAAAAAGCTTGTTGTGTGAATGGATGATTATTCAATAAATATGAGAAACCTGCGAAAAAAAAAGGCAGGGCAATCATCAACCCTGCCTTCCCATCTCCTTTTTACCTGTTCTCATCTTTGATCGTGTGGTAATATGAGTCGCTCTCCAAAAGAACTCAATCTATTTGAGCACAACATCACACCAAGCTATGCCGATCATATTATCTTCTACATAATGTAAATCATATTCTAGGTAACTGGTATCGTTAGTTTCTCCCTCTAGTCCTTTACGTTCTCTTACGGTTTTGGCACGTGTCTTTGCTTTGACGTTTCTTTGGACGCCTTTTACCTCTTTACGATCATTAGCTGTACGTCCTAACCAGCTTATTAGTTCCGGGGTTTCGATTTGACCTACTCCACCTTGATGTGCTTGCATTTTATTTCTCATGTTGTTTCCTCCTTTCTTAAATAAAAAAAAGTTATTTCTTCTAGTCTTTATTTTTTACGTTGGTTTTATATTATCCTGCGCCCAGTGAATTAGTTCCGATAAGGAGGTTCCTATGGGGAAGAATTCAACTACACCCATCTCCTTTACTTTGAGAACTTTATCATCGTCTAAATAGCCCCCCGCGGTTACCCCTATATGTGATGAATCCTCCTTCTTCAGAAGCTCCACAACACTGGCGAGGTCTCCAATATTGGCCCCCGGCAATATCGTTATCCCGATGTGGTCGACGCATTCCTGGATTGCTGAAGCGACGATGGCGGACGGTCTCTGAATATCAGTATATATTACTTCGTGCCCAGCATCCCGGAAGGCCAGGGTGAAAGTTGCCATAGCCGCCTCATATCCCTCGCCAAGTTTAGTCACCAAAATCCTTGCAATTCTTTTTTCTTTTCTTATTGATTCCTCTTTTTTCATTGCATTCGACAGTGTGAGCAGATGGTCCCTGATGAGTTCCTGAACGTCTGGCAGATCGAAATCGCAGTCTGCATTTTGTGAATCACTTTCTTTGAATCGTTGAAGCGTCTCTTCTATCGTGCCTTTATTCCAGAGAGTCGGATTTTGCAAAATCATGTTTGCCGTCTCACGATCTCTAACTTGGTCCATAATAATTCCCTCCCTTCGTGATTAGGAATGTTTTACTTGATAAGACTTTGTTCCCAAGTAGAATGAATCCAAGGGAATATCTTTTTTCTTTTCCTGCTTCACGTCAAATTGCGGTTTAGCTGCATAGTTGTACAAAACCCTATTGCAACATACTCCCACAAATCCAGTGCCGAAACTTATGATATCGACTTCTTTTTTACAGAGATAGCAAACTATGGCCATGACCAGCACCTCCTCATCGCTGCTGCAGATTAGCGCCCGTTTGCAGCAACTAATAATTTAAATCCCTGACACCAATACATTACTGAAATCATGTGAGTTATCTTTGTTTTTTGTTTCTTTTCGCACCGATTTATCCCTCTTAATCGCATCTGACAATGTGAGAAGATAGTCCTTGATGAGTTCCTGAACATCATGCGGATTGAAATCGAAGTCCACATATGAATTGCTTTTTTTGAACAGCTGCAGTGTCTTTTTTATCATGCCTTCGTTCCAGAGAGTCGGATTCCGCAAAATCATATTGACTGTCTCATAATTTTTTGACTGGTACATAATCGTTCCCTCCTTTTCTAATTTCTTAAAAAGTTCTAGGTAACATCCATATTCTACCGTACCCATTCAGGAAGGGTAAAATCGGACAAACTACGCACGTCGTTTTTTATTTTTTCCCCGTGGCCCTCCTTTTCCATCACATCAAAAAGTGTATGAAGAAAATTTTTCACGAGTTCCTGGACATTTCGCCGATAGAAAGCTCTGTCTTCGTGTGTATCAATATCTTTGAATCGCCGGAGTGTTTCATCTATCATGCTGTTATTCCAGAGATTCGAATTCCGCAAAATTACGTTTACTGTTTCATAATCTTTGGTTTGATACATGGTCATTCCCTCCTTTTTTGTTTAGGTCTCTAAAATATGTTGACTAAAATGATGTTATCTCCCTTGAATTTATCCTCGCCTCATCGCGGATTAAAATATTTTCTTTTTTGAGGTGGATACATGCGGCGCCAATACTCATTCAGCTCCTTCCTTATTTGTTTGTGTTTTGACCGGAGTACCATCAAATTGAAGATACTCCAATTGACCTGTCTAAAATTTTTGATTCTTTTTTAAACCGAAAGAAGTTACTAGAAGGTTACAAGATGGGAATTTCGTGATTGGCTAATAAGTTGATTATACTTACAAAATAAAATCATATGCCTGGAAAAAATGAAATTTTATCTTCCGGCATGAGAGGTTATGATGAAAACTGGATTCAATTTAATAGGTAGGAGTAAGAGACGTGAGGTTTGAACAGGTGGTATTTGAATTACCCGGTTTCCATGATCTTCCTGTAAATAGAAGTCGTCAGTGCTTCCGGTTCGGCATCCAGTCCTTCCAAGAGCGCCCTCCGACAATCTTCATAGACCTTTATCGCTTCCGTCCGCATGCGCCGGTTTGAGTAAAGTGTCATAAGCCTCTGGTATACCTGCTCTGAAAGGGGATCGATTTGAATAATCTTCTTGTAACAGTCGAGGGCAACCTTTGACGTGCCCCGTTTTTCCTGGATGTCGGCCATCTTGTATAAAAGATTAATATATAACTTTCGCAGCTCCTCTCTTTTTATATCAATCCAGGATGTGTAAAGCTCTTCTGAAAGGAAATCACCTTTATATAGGTCTATTGCGTTGTTGTAGAGGAAAAGAGCCGACTCGATATTTCCCTCTCTTTCATTCTTTTCACCTCTGCGGTAAAGGGAAAGGAAATCATCGATGTCGGTTTTGCATAACTCCTCATCCAGGTATATAAGATTGGCCTTGAGATGAACGTATGAAGATCCGAAGGCCTTGTCCATTTCAGGCTCTAAAGCTTTCCTCAAGCGGTACAGGGTTATCTTGAAATTCCTCTCTCCGGATTGAGGTGCAACCTCCGGCCAGAGAGTCTCTATGAGCTGATCTTTGGGCACCCGGCGCGACCCATGTGTAACGATGGCCTTCAAGAGAAGCTTGGGCAGGTAACCATCCCATTCCTTCTCTTCCATGACAGTCAATCCTCGATTAATGCGAAAACCACCCAGAGTCTCGACATTAATCTGGCAAAGACCGGAGCGATATATCGCTTGTCTTACTTCCCAATCTTTTTTTAAACTCTTGGGAGCTTTGCAATCCCCTGGCACAGTAATATCCTGAAGATCAAAATCAGATGGTAATTTGAAATGTCCCACCTTTTTTTGTTTCTCAGTTCCTTCTTTCTGTTTGAGCTGAGGCAACAGAGATTGAAGGTGTGAGTAGGCCTGAGACAGTTGACGGTTTTTTCTATTCAGCTCAGCTGACATTTTTGTTTCTGAGGCATACAGCCGCTGGCTGAGTACCCTTGCCATCGCGTAGCCGATAGCAGGGTATTGATGAAGCAGCGCGTCCAAATCGGCCCGGGTCATTTCTAACAACTTTACCGATGAACCCGTGCGAACACTCGCGGTACGCGACCTGTCAGGATCGAGGAGGCACATCTCACCTACATAATCACCGGGACCACAAATGTTCAATAATTGCTCTTCGGGAGTTCCAAGGGCTTTGATGATTTCCAATTGGCCTTCCAGGATAATGTAGAAACGATCACCGTGGTCCCCCTCACGAAAAAGGATTGTATTGGGGGAAAATTCGAGCTGTCGCAGGGTTGCTATCAGACGTTTGATTTCACGCTGTGGAAGAGATGTCAATAAAGGGTTTCGTGAGATTAGCTTTCCGTACATGATATATTAAGAATAAAAAGTAAGTTAAAAGGTTTGTTTAAATTGATCTCACATTTCTGATAAAGATTAAAATTCAATCTACATTACATATACATTTTAATAAATCACATTTAAAAGGTCTATTTATTTTAATATAAACATGCGTATATCAATCATTTTTATTGTGATCTTATAGTAATTCATTAATCATAATGCTTCTTAATATCCCAAGAAATTACTTGACAATTTTGTAAAAAATCTTTAAATATTTAATAGTTGAAGATATATATCATAACTTTGTTAACCACATAAACCAACCACCTGGATAGCTCTGACCGCAGAGATATTTTTTCTTTTCCGAAGCTCAAACGGCATCACTTTTAACAAAGAACATTGAAGATGAAGTGTCCGAAATGTCAGTTTAGCAATAGGGAAGGAGCCAAATTCTGCAAAGAGTGTGGCCATGAAATAGAGATTGTCTGTCCTCAGTGCGGAGTAATAAACCTGCCCAGCGGTAAATTTTGTGACAACTGCGGTAAAGGATTAAAAGAAATTTCTCCGACAGAAAAGCCCATCCTACTGGCAAAAAGCGAACGCAAAAATGTCACAGTCCTCTTCTCAGATATATCCGGCTATACAGCTATGACGGAGAAGCTCGACCCTGAGGAAACCAAGGAGATCATGGGAAAGATCTTTGGAGAAATCTCCAGTGTAATTTCAAAATATGAAGGTTTTATCGAGAAGTATGTCGGGGATGCAGTTATGGCTATCTTTGGAGTTCCCAAATCTCATGAAGACGATCCTGTCAGGGCAATCAAGGTTGCGAGAGAAATTCACGAGATAGTTTCATCCATCAGTCCGCAATATGAAAAGCGAATTGGAAAGTCTCTGATTATGCATACAGGCATTTGCACAGGAATTGTAGTGACTGGTGATGTAAACAAAGAGAAAGGAACTCATGGAATATTAGGCGATACCATAAATTTAGCTTTCAGATTATTGGAATTAGCAAAACCTGGTGCGATAGTGGTTAGTCCTTATACCTTTCGCCAGGCAGAGGGATATTTTTCTTTTGAACCTCTTGAATCAGTTACATTGAGAGGAAAGGCTGGGCCTATAAAGGCCTACAGGGTTATATCTCCAAAAAAAGAACCTATCAAGACTCATCGCCTTTCCGGGATGAGGGCAGAGCTTATCGGCCGTAGCGTTGAGATGGCCCAGTTGAGGGAAGCTATTGAAAACCTCAGACAGGGTAAGGGGTCTATTTTCTTCATAGTCGGAGATGCGGGAACAGGTAAAAGCAGGCTCATTGAGGAATTCAAAGCCAGTCTTGATCTCAACACCATCCAGTGGCGTGAGGGTCATGCCTATGCTTATTCGCAGAATATCCCCTACTTTCCATTGATTAATCTTCTGAATAGGGCTTATCAGATTCAGGAGGGTGACACGCCAGAAGAGGTAAGACAGAAGGTTGAATCAGGGACGAGGTCTCTGAGCGGTGATTGTGAAGATTTGATCCCTTATGTGGGAAGTCTATATTCTCTCAGCTATCCCAACATTGAAGGAGTAAGCCCCGCGTTCTGGAAAGCACGGCTTCATGAGGCCATTCAAACGATCTTTGCATCTCTTACTCAAAGAGGCCCTACCATCGTATGCCTAGAAGATCTACATTGGGCTGATCTTTCCTCTATTGAACTTCTGTGCAATATACTTTCCAAATTCCAATATCCTGCTCTTTTCCTCTGTACATACCGTTCACCCTTCAGCCTCTTAACCAGCCAGCAAACAAGTGGTATGGGGAAGGTATATCAGGAGGTCAGACTTTACGATCTTTCTCCTTCAGAATCACAGAATATGGTAGAGTCTCTACTCAAGGCAAAAGACCTCCCGCCTGAGCTAAGGAAGTTCATTCAAGCCAGGGTGGAAGGGAACCCCTTCTATTTGGAAGAGACCATAAATACCCTCATTGAATCAGAAACACTTATAAAAGAAGATGGTTTGTGGAAGCTGACCAGAAGTCTTTTCGAGGCTAATATTCCTTCGACAATTCAAGGCATCATCTCTGCCCGTCTTGACCGTTTGGAAAGGGAAACGAAAAAAATTCTTCAGGAAGCCTCTGTTATCGGGCGAGCATTCCTCTATGAGATTCTCAACCGGATCACAGAGATGAAAGAAAATATAGAGAGAAGTCTCACTAGTCTAGAGAGACTCGACCTGATAATGGTCAGGTCATTACAGCCAGCCTTGGAGTATATATTCAAGCATGCATTGACGCAAGAAGTTGTCTATAACGGCATTCTTAAGAAAGATCGTCAAAATATCCATGAACGCATTGGTCTGGTGATAGAGGAATTCCTCTCTGACCGAATTCCGGAGTTCTACGAAACCTTGGCGTTTCATTTCAAGCAAGGCCATTCCACCCTTAAGGCTGTTGATTACCTGATTAAAGCGGGAGAGAAAAGCCTTGGCAGATATGCCCTGGATGAAGCACACCAGTATTACAAAAGCGCATTTGATATTATTGAATCGAAAGCGGGTAGAACGAAGGAAGAAACAACCCTCCTAGTGGATATCCTCCTCCAATGGGCTGTCATCTTATACCGCCGCTGCCATTTCATGGAGCTTATAGATCTGCTCAAAGCCAACGAAAGTATCGTTATATCACTGGACGACAAGCGAAGGATCGGTATGTTTTACGCCCGACTTGGGGGAGCGATGAATTGGAGCAATAATCTCGTTGAAGCCCATGCCTATCTGAACAAAGCGCTCGAAATAGGCGAGCAGGCCGGGAACGAAAAAGTTCTAGAGTATGCCTATATATTTCTCCCATGGTGCTGCGCGGACCTCGGAATGCTGGACAATGCCATCGAATTCGGCAGGAAAGCTCAGGAGCTTGATTTGTATAAAACCGATCCCGATTACTTCCGGCATGTATCATTTTACATCGGTTATGCACACTATTTCCGGGGAGACGTTAAGGAGTCTAGGGAAATTGGCAATAGAATAATTGAATTCGCCAATAAATATTCGCGCTTGGAATGTCTTTCAGACGGGTATCTGTGCCTGACCTTCGCTGACCTTGTTGCCGGAGATTTTACATCGGCAATTGAAAATGTGAAAAAATCCTACCGGTTCGCTTTAGACCCCTTGATTAGAATAACATCTACAACACTCCTTGGAATGACCTATGTCTCAGCTGGCAACTATCAGGAAGCTCAAAACACCCTTGAGGAACTTACGAAGGTGACAGACGTATGCCACTCAACAACTCACGGAACGGTGGCGAAATTATATACAGGAATAGTTATGGTCATCAACGGGAGCTTCAAAGAGGGGATGAGCATGATAGAAGATGTCACAACAGAATATCAAAATTCCAGGCTGATGTACCGCTATGCCGTATGCAACCATATACTGGGGCAGATCTATGCCCAGCTTGCACGGGGTGAAGGCAAGAAAGGCTTTTCCCTCATTGCAAAAAATATCGGCTTTTTAATTAAAACTGTGCCATTTGCATACAGGAAGGCGGAAACACATTTTTGTAAAGCTATCGAAACGGCGGAAGAGATAGGCGCCAAAGGTGTTTTGGGGCAGGCTTATTTTGATTTGGGGCTATTATACGAGTCTAAGGGCAAAAACCGTGAAAGCACTAATTGCCTCTCCAGAGCGATCGGCATTTTTGAAGAATGCGGGGCTGACATCTTCTTGAGCAAAGCCAGGGAGGCTTTTTCGAATCTTCAGTAAGAGACCAGCGACCTTCATGTGCTGCCCATGGTTATGGGCATGTGGAGCTCTTTCATCGACTTGAGGAACTCAGAATATCTGCACTTGCATGTAACACAGGGTTGGCCATAACACGCACTTTCCAAAGGATTCCTAGGCTTATTTGTCTTTTAATGTGTTCTTGCTTTTTCCCGGTAGCGCCTAAGCAAGAGTTCTTCCTGCAAGTGCTCATTGCCATTGCATTCAATGTAGAATTCCCTCTCCACCTCCTGCGCCATCTCGATATATTTTGAAGCAGTAATCTCTTTCAGCACCATCCTTTGGGCCAGATGATTCCCAAATCTCTGGAGCACCGATCTGAGATTCCCGCGTTTTCTGAAAATCCTGACAATATCTGTTAAAGAGGTAGGGAATAGATTAAATTCCATGACCTTCTTTTGTAAGGTTGATGGCTTCATGTGTTTCGGGTAGAAGGTGACAAATTCACCATTACAATAATCGGCAACTTCACGCCCGAAGCGATTGAATTCATCCCAGAGAAAGTAGCGGTGTGCCGGCATGAATTGATCTACAGATTCTGGCATTTGACTCAGTGGCGAAATTCTCCATTTTTCGATTCCAGTCTCGCTGATAAAGTCATGGATTCTCTGAAATGTGTCCAAATCATCAGTATCGTACCCTACAATGAAGAGACCCGTTACCGTAAATCCGTGTTCGTGAAATATATCCATAGACTTTCTTATAGTATCATAAGATATTTTCTTTTTGAAATCACTTCGAGTTTGGTCACTTAATGACTCGATCCCAATACTAAGATTGGTAACTCCCGCTTCCTTCATGAGTTCAAGTAACCTGCCGTCCTCACAGATATCAGCCCGCACCAGAGCAGTCGCTTTCATCCCTGTTGAGTTTTTGGCAAGAGTTTCGAAAAACATATGAGATACTTTGTCAAAGGGAAGAGCTGCCGTTGGATCCTCGAACATTACCCTGCGAATGTTAGACCTCTCAAGGTGCTCCTCAAGATACTGCAAGGCACTTTCTATACTCCGCCGTCGATAGCTATTACCCTGCAGGTGGCGAGGTGTGGGGCAAAAAGAGCAACTGTAAGGACATCCTCTGGACCCTTGAAAAGTAATCATGGGAAGCTTCTTTGTTTTCATGGTCCAGATCAATGGCAGATATCTAAAGACGAATCCCTGGACGGTATAATCATAGTTTACAACAAGAGAAAGATCGGGGATGTTATTAAAAGACTCACAGGTATGACGGTTTTTTAAGTAAACTTGAAAGATCTCAGTAGCATCATGTTTCTCCGATTCCAGGGCTTTTAAGAGCACAAGGAAGGCTTCCTCTGATTCGCCGCGCAGCATGTAATCAAAAAAAGGAAAAGATCGGTTGTCTCCGCCCATTGAGATATGCTCTCCTCCAAGAACAGTTACAACATGACGGCCGAGCTTCTCCGCTTCCCTTTTGATTGCTTGTGCAAGTTCTTCGGCTCTGGTGATTGCTGAAGTTTTACTGGAAAAGCCGACCACATCGAACTCTTGGGCCAGCTCTTGAGGTGATACCCGAAGGCCGAGTTCTTCATTGAAGAGTCGAACAAAGTATCCTGCCTGACGCGTTATGGAAGCTACCTGCAAAGGTCCATACCGTTGAGTCCAAAGTACTCCAGCAAGGCAAAAAAGATGCTTGGCGGGGACCACAATAGCAACACGAGGCTTTGGAAAAAAATCCTTATTCATTCCCAATCAATCCATTCAAGAGAAAAACTGTCATATAGATCTTCGCTTACACTTTCACGGCTGAAAATGAGAGAATTAAATTCTTTATGGATTAAAGGAAAAGCACTTATATTCTAAAGGCATCCTGATCTCGTATTGTTTGTATGTTAAAATATAGTCTACAGACACGTTTTAAGATGTTGCAAATATATTAAGTAATGGGAAGTTGGAATAGTGTCCTATTTTTTTTTATAAAATTTTTTTGCCGTCTTTGAAAATTTTTAGAGTCATCATATCATCCGGGGATGGCGGATCAGTTAGGATGAATCTCATATGTCCCGTAGCTTCGTAAGCTAAATAGCAATACTCGGAACAGAATACCTCCCTTTTCCCAACTTGGTTCACCCAATCTACGAACCATTTCAAGACTGTCTTGTTGAGAATTTTTCTGCACTTCACCCCGATCGCATGTCGCAATGTCAATTTCACAAAGCCAGCAAAATTATAAGGTCTGCCGATCATTTTTAGCATCTCTTCTCCGGTTCTCTTTCTATAGGGATGCCAAGTATCGTCCAATGGATACCACTTTACTTCACCGTCAAATTCTTCAAGCCGTTTGGACAGAAGGTTAAGAACCGTTCCATGATCCCTCGATTCCAAAATGAACCTCCGTTTATCCGGACCTTGATATTCCTGAAGCCGGAGAACCATGGACGAATGTTCCACCTTGGAATGAGTGACCCACCGCCATAACCTCTTATACCAGACGTTGGATTGCCATTGCAGGAGATCACCGGTTTTCATATCATCTTTATATTTGTTATAAAGGGCAAGTTTATTATTACTCATTTCAAATCCCTCCTTTTGAGTCTTTTTATCTATGCACCGAACAGGGCATAACTCGATTGCGCGAAATTTACAGTTGCCGTACCGCCTTTCCGATTAGTAATTGCGCTCATACAACACCCGCAACCATTTAGGCTTCTCTATTTTAATCAAAGGCTTTCCTGGACTCGCGAAACATCCGATAAGAGGCAATACTTTTGAAGGATAAACCAGGTTTGACAAAATTAAGTGATCATTTTTGACATGCACATCAAGATGGCGGGCATATTGTTTATAAATTTTAATTTCTTTAACTTGACTATGTGGTAGATTGGTTTTGGGTTTCACCTCGCAAGTTAGGTTTTGACTTTGCTGCCGTATAACATAATGTTTTTCCTCTGTCTCGAGGATCGCTTTCCAGCGCCACAGACCCGCCGGTACAAAGGATTCTTTTTTCACATCTGTTAGCAGATCCTTGAATTTATCTATTACTTTCTTTTTAAAATCGATTCGTTTCAGGACTCTCAGCAGAATATACATTAAAAGTATTAGAGATGTTATCAAGGCGATCTGGTATATTTCCAGCCAGATTTGGTCGGGCAAGAAATGTTTTCGAAGCATGACAACAATCCCTAATATCAATGTCAAGGTAAAAGCGGGATCAAATTCGAAAAGAATATCGATAGCGATCTTGTCTTTTTTAGGCCACCATAAGGTAGTCCCAAAGGGATTTAAAATATCAACCAGGAGATGAACCGCGTTTCCCAAAAAACAACATAACCAGAGCGTTAAAAAAGAATCAACAGGTTGCATCTCGAAAAGAAACTTTAAAAGGAAAGACCCTCCGTAAAGGATTAAGGATAGTATAAAAGAAAATGCAGGTGCCAGCCATAGCGAGTGCGTATAGGTCCGGTGCTTATCCAGATATCCAGCGGTTCCAGGGCCGCCATAAGCCAGATCAATATCCGGCAGAAAACTGCCGCCGATGGCAGCCGCTACGATATACCCGTTATACGGCTCAAAGCTTAACCCAATGATGCTCCCCATCAGGATATGATCCAGTATGGTCATTATCGTATGCCCTCGATCGTTAATTTGTCCGGCGTTATTTGTGCCTGTTTACTTTTTGCTCAAATTTATCCACATCCTCCTGAAGACTCATTTCTTCTAATAAATATATTCCCATCGTTGAGACCTCTTTGTTAGGTTAGTATAGGTTTGGGCAATCAGCAGTCAGGACTACATGGAGCAGGTTTATAACTAGTCACCCGCCCAGTGTAAGTATCAATAATTTGATCAAAACATCCAGTAGACTTCTTGATCCGTTGTAAAAGTCTACCAGTACTAATCCATCGTTGGCATATTACAGATTCAGGAGATGCTTGTGCTAACAAAATTCTATCTGTTTCTGTTGCATAAACCTCTGAGAAAAGGGTAAGTAACTTAGTTTCCACCTGTTTAAGGTTAGTAGATGGAGCAACCGTATCAAGTTCAACCCAGCGACGCTGTGGTTGATCCCATTCAGGACGCTTGCTGATTACCAGAACATCACCAGATTCGCAGACCAAACTTTGAATGTCTACATTGTATTTATTTGTGATGGTCGTGGCCGTTCTAGTCCGCATACATTCAAAATTTTTTAGAAAAAGTCGATTCTGTTCCTCTGCACTGAAAGTCTTCACAATTGGAACGTTGAGTTGAATTGATCTGATAAGAGTCACATAGGCTGGCACTGCACCTATTATGGCAGTCAATAATCCCGGGAAAAGTAATGCCAATTTCAACCAAGGACGCTTGGTCTCTTTTTGCAATTCCTCCCTTGCTAATGTTTTGATTTCATCCTTCTCCGCCATTTATGACACCTCCTTTCGCAAGGGAAACGAACACAGTTAAAATAGGATGATTTCCTCTTCACAGAGATCATCATTAAATCTCGGAACACTTATCTTGAATATTCTTAGTTTGATGAGCAAAGAAACCAATAATGCCTCCAAACGGGGATAAAGGATTTTCCCCCGGAGGCATCATATTGGCACTTTTTGTGACATACCCAACTCCAAAAAGTTGAGGTTAGGTTAT
The DNA here is from genome assembly GCA_035542475.1 of Syntrophales bacterium. GTDB lineage: Bacteria > Desulfobacterota > Syntrophia > Syntrophales > UBA2185 > DATKLL01. Next base: position 12,533 of record DATKLL010000142.1, on the reverse strand, counting down.
TTGATAAACTGAGCTATGAGAGGACTAATAATTAATTATTTATATATCCTTATAACAAGGACAGTCAAGGAAATTTTAACTTTGAAAATAGCCTGAATTTTTAAACTCAAAGCAAATATTGGGATTTGAAATGGTGTGTTCAGCAGAAAAATACCAAAAACAACGTTTCAAGAAGCAGCTCACACATCAAAATCAATAGGAAATAGGCTATCAGGCTACCACCATCTGCAGAAGTGAAATGACAAAACAAAAAATGAGAAGCGATATACTAAGGACGCTCAGCCAGAGCGGAGGTGAGGCTCGGTTTGTCTTTGAACAGTTACGGCTGCATATAGTGTAGACAATGCTCCTGTAAGATTGACCAAAAGGATCGCACATTTTGCCCATGCTTCCCTAACATAAAACGGAAGTATCATAGTTGAAGTCTGTAATGGTTCACAGGGCAAAAAGAAAACACAGGTACTGCTAAGAAAATATTATTTTCACATGAGCTTGGTTCGTATTCGCACCTCGCTTCATCTACGATGCATCAAGATCATATATAAAAAAATTTATGATTTTGCTGTCCCGAAAAGAGCTTCAATGTCATCACGAGAAGAGTAATGATCGTCTTTAGGAGTTACTATGTCCGCATCTTCAGGATTGAAGCCAATAGGACGATGAAGAGTTGAAATAAAAGAGATACTATCATTTTTATCCTTTTCAACGAACGAGCAGGTTTTAGTAGATTGAAATTTCATTAATATGTTTCCAATCTTTTCATTAATAGTTTCAATCAGATAATTTGCCGCCGCAATTTTCTGCGATGTAATATCTTGAACCTGAAGGGACATCATCATTGAGTGCGAATCATTAACTATACTGTTCAGCAACTCGCCTGTTGAATCATAAATTTCTTTATAATCATCACTTTCCGCTTTTTTCAATTGGTCAATTATGTCAGACAACTGAGGCATGTACTTGTTGATATCTTTCTTATCGTTTGCAGCTTTGTAAATATTTTCGAGAACTTTAATTACATTATCGTGTCGTATTAAATATAACTCATTTAATCGATTCATATTAGAAAGAATGTTGCCGCACTTATTTATCAGGCCATTGATGATTTCTATGACTTTACCAATTGCCATCTCAGTGGCTTCGGTAACTTGTGATAGCTGCATTGAGGCGATTTTCGTTTTACTCACATTTTCTTCCATGGACAAATTAATTTCATCAAGCAGGGGTTTTATTTCGTAGACTAACTCGAAAACATCCTCAAGGAATGGAATTAATCTTTGTCCAAGAATAAAGACCGCCCGCAATTCTTCAACTTTTTTGAATAGAGCATCAAAGTCAATATCTTTCATTTAAGTTTCCTTCTTGATTCAAGAAGTTCATCTTCATTTTTTTGTGGGCTGCATGCTGTATTTTCCCGGATCGATTAATAATTACTTTTGCTCAATTGCCATTAAAACAGCATCAATTTTTTCCTTTAAGAATTGAGGGGTAAAGGGTTTTACAATATAATTATTTACTTTGGCTTGATGTGCTTGGAGTATGTCCTGCTTAGATTCGCGAGTAGTAACCATAAGTATGGGAAGGTTATTTAAGGCATTGTCAGCTCGGATTTTTTTAACCATTTCAAGTCCATTCATCTTTGGCATGTTCCAGTCTGTTATTACGAAATCGACTTTTTCGGCATAAATTTTAGCTAAACCTTCATGACCATCGCCGGCTTCAATTATATCTTCAATGCCAAAAGTGCGAAGCGTATTTATTAGAATCTTCCGCATTGTGGGAGAATCATCTATGACGAGATAACGCATATTATAACCTCCTTTTTCAGAAAGATGTTTTTGCCGCCTTGCTATCTCGACATCATTTTTATTCGTCGTCATATCTGAAAAACTGTTCCGGTTATTCCTTTTATATATTCGGAAGATAAGCAGGAAAACTTGAGTGATTATTTTGTGAGACTCTAAAAATAAATAAGACAGATTATCATTTTAAATATTGGGACAAGTAAAAAAAGAATAATTGGAGGTCAACTTTCTGGTATTCTATATCCTCCTTATTCACTGGAACCAAAGACTTAAAGATGGAAATTATCAATAAGTTAGAGCATACACATCATGTTCGATTCCCACCACTACCAATCATGTTTGACTAGCTCGTCGTCTACCGTGGTCTATAGTACTTCATGGATTCCGGTATAAGGGACTCTATCTGCTTGATCCGCGTATCCGGGGCAGGGTGGGTTGATAGGAATTCGGGCGGTCTGCTCCCGCCTTTCTCATTCATCCTCTGCCAAAAAGGAACAGCTGCTCTCGGATCATATCCCGCCCTGGCCATTAAAGACAGACCGATCCGGTCCGCTTCAGACTCATGGACACGGCTGTAGGGAAGGAGTATTCCCACGTTTGTTCCTACTCCATAAGCTGTCATGAAGATATCGCTTGTGAGCCCCGGCTCTGTTGAGAGGGCAACGGACAGTCCGACCGCTCCGAGCTGAGCCAGGAGCTCCTGACTCATTCGTTCATTGCCGTGTTTGGCGATAGCATGGGCGACCTCGTGGCCCATGACAACCGCCAGCCCGGTTTCATCGCGGGCGACCGGGAGGATGCCCGTGTAAACACCAACTTTACCGCCGGGCATGCACCAGGCATTGACCGTTTTGTCATCCTGAATCACATTGAATTCCCATTGATAATTCTTGATATCCGATTCCATCCCGGCTTCCCTCATGAATTCCTCGGAGGCCCGCGCTATCCTCGTTCCCACCCTTCTTACCATCTGCACCTTTGCGGGATCATTTGAAAGCTTTGATTTTTTCAAGACCTCACTGTATTGCTGAAAGCTCATAGTCATCACTTCAGAGTCGGGAAGGATGTGCAAACTGCTTCTTCCCGTTACAGGGACAGTGGCGCAGGACAAAAGGACCGACAAAATGCCAATGATCAGCACACTGAGAAATGAATTAAAAGCTCTGTCTTTCATGTCGTATCTCCAGCTCCTTTAAAATATACGTCTTACTTCGTATGCCTGCTCTGTTTTTCTGATCAAATAAATGACAAAGAGTGTCTTGAATAATACTACGTTTGAAGGATCAACACAACATTTCATAAGGTGATTTATGCCGATATCTTTTGTCTTTTTCTCATTGACACATCGTTTGAGGCTTCGTACACTGTAAAAGTAAGAATATTCTCGGCGAAAGTGATGATGAAATGAATGTGTTGTTTTTTATCATAGGATTGGTTCTGGTCGTTATAGTCTTGGGCGACACTTTTGAGACGATGGTACTTCCCCGCCGTGTGACGCGCCAAATCAGGCTAGCCCGAATCTTTTACCGGTACTCATGGAAATCCTGGAGGGCACTGGCCGAATTGATATCTTCACGTAGGCGGAAAGAAAACTTTATCGGATTTTTCGGCCCCCTTTCTGTGATTGTACTGATCATTTTATGGGCCACTGGTCTGGTCTTCGGCTTTGCACTCATTCACTGGGCTTCAGGCTCGGCAATTACAATACCTGGAGGCACTGCCGGCTTCAGTACATACCTCTATCTCAGCGGCACCACGCTATTCACACTTGGTTTGGGGGATGTCACGCCAGTCACCCCTTTTGGAAGGGGATTAATCGCCTTTGAAGCTGGTTTAGGCCTCGGTTTCCTTGCCCTTGTAATCAGCTACCTCCCTTTATTAAATCAGTCCTTTGCCAGTCGTGAAGTTACTATTTCACTGTTTGACTCACATGCGGGCTCGCCTCCCACAGCGGCAGAGATGATACGTAGGCATGTTCACCAAAATGAGATTGATGGACTTCGCGAACATCTTCATGAGTGGGAACGCTGGTCCTCAGAATTACTCGAAAGCCATCTATCCTATCCTGTACTGGCTCTCTTTCGCTCTCAGCACGATAACCAGTCATGGCTTGGATCGCTCATGGTGATACTCGATACGTGCGCGTTGGTTCTGGCAGGTATAGAAGGTGTCTGCAAGCAGCAGGCTAAGTTTACGTTTGCCATGGCCAGACACACAATTGTCGATCTTGCTCAAATCTTCAACTGTCCTCCGCATCATCCGGATAAAGACCGCCTGCCTTTAGATGAGCTTGAATATTTATGTTCAGTACTTTCGTCATCCGGCCTCAAGCTGAGGGAGATAAATGAATTGGAGAAGGAACTGTCCGAGCTGCGCCGCATGTATGAACCGTACGTCTATTCTCTATCCCGATATATGCGAATCACTATCCCGCCATGGATCCTGAAAACCGAACATGCGGATAATTGGCAGACGACGCCCTGGGATACCATCACCACTTTGCAAAAAAAGAAGACATTGCGGCGAATGCGGGACGAACATTTTTAAATTCATCGTGAAGCGAATCAGAATTGTAAAGCTCGGACGAATCTCAGACATGGAATATTTTTACAGACTATGAAAATTGCGGCAACAGGGGATATCCATTATGACTTAATACGGGATCAGAAAGAGTACGAGGCATTCCTTCGTTTTATAGAAGGTCTGGAAAGCGAAAAACCTGATGTTCTGGTGCTGGCAGGTGACACCGTGGGACTCGGTCACGCAAAGCTGGAGACGTGTCTGGATTCTTTTAAAGCGGTTTCACCTGTGCGGCTCATGGTTTTCGGAAACCACGACTACTGGAGCCCTGAGGGAGAATCGTTCAAACATCTCGAACTTCTGAAGGCCAGAATCAAAAACTGTGGATTTAAACTGCTGGATGAAAAACCGGAGATTATTGACGGCGTCGGCTTCGCGGGCAACTGTTCCTGGTACGATTATTCCTTTGCCCCGGCAGAAGTGCCCCCGCGCTCGTCATACGAGAAAAAGATATTCAGGGGGCATATTATCTGGAACGATCTTCATTTCGTCAGGCTGGGCAAAACGGACAGTGAGTATACCAATGAGCTTATAGAAAAGCTGGAGGCAGATATCCGGAAACTCGAATCCAAGGTGGATCAGATCGTTGCCGTTACCCATCACACCGGATTTATGGAAATGCTGACCGCAAGAGAAGATTTCCCGGGGTGGAATTTCTGCAATGCCTTTATGGGGAGCTCCAGACTAGGAGACATGCTGCTGCGGCATCCGAAAGTGAGATGCCACATTTGCGGCCATACACACGACCAGAAAGTGGTTAAAAAAAATCATCTGGTTTCGGTCAATCCCGGCTCCACATACGACGAGAAAAAATTTCTTACGCTGGTTGTCGCCGGAGATGGCTCGGTTCAGTCGATAAAATTGAACGGCACGGAGGTTCGGTTGTGATTTACCGGTCTGATGATCAAAAGACTTATAATGATCTGATGGCGTCCGCTCAACACAACTGGGGAACGGTTAAAAAGATTGGTGAGTTGATGCTGAATGTGGGAAAGTATTTTCTGGGCTTACCCTATATCGCTAATACACTTGAAACAGGCGGAGAGGAGACATTAGTCATAAACTTGCGGGAATTTGACTGCTTCACCTTTGTGGAAAATGTCGTGGTGCTGGCAAGGCAGATCAGGGAAGGGAAGGTTACCTTTGAGGAATATGGCGCCGCGCTGGAGAAGATCCGGTATCGCAAGGGTGCATTAAAAGGGTATCCCTCACGGCTTCACTATTTTTCCGATTGGCTCCGCGACAATAAAGAGAAGGGTATTGTGAAAGATGTCACAGCTGAAATTGGAGGGAAACCCATTCTTAAAGAAATCAATTTTATGACCACGCACCGAGCAGATTATCCCGGGTTGGATGACGATCAAGCATACCGTAAGATGGGGGCTGTCGAAAAAAGCCTGTCCGGGCGCACCATGTATCATATCCCAAAAGCTGAGCTAAAGCAGTCCGAGAATGCAATAATAGAAGACGGAGATATAATTGCCGCTGCAACCAGTATCGAAGGATTGGATGTGTCACATGTTGGTCTTGCTGTCAGCGTCAGGGGAAGGGTTCATCTTTTGCACGCGTCGGAAGCTGTGAAGAAGGTCGTCATTTCTGATGATACACTGTATCTATACCTTTCCAAACATAAAACCATGACCGGGATCATGATCGGACGGGTTGGTTAGGTTTGTCGAAGTGGTGATGATCGACTGATGAGCTGAACTTTCCTCCCCAACGCCATCCCCGACTCATGAATTCCCGGACTACAGGGTGTGACTCGAAAAGAGTTCCCGGTCTGTCCGGAAGGTAGGTCGCGCCCGGGGGATCGATGTGACCGCTTTCATCTATGACGGGGTTTAGATACGGGTTGATATCCACAGCCCTTCCATACGCATGGTGCGAAAACCTTTCCGTACCCATAACGAAGCGGTAGTTAAAAGCGGATGTATTGTTATCCGCCATGGACTTATCATCCGACCAGCCGTACTTCACAATCGGTAAGACTCTGGCGACAGAAAATCTTAATTGTTCGATCAGTTGGAAAATCTCGATGACATCCTTTTCCACAACACTGTGGACTACAAGCTGTCCCTGGTGCAGCCGCCCGTCAAAAGCAAAGTAGCGTACGTCTATGAGGCGTAAAGAATCGATTATATCCTTCGGCGCTTTTGTGCCCGCAATTGCTTCATCAAAGGTCATCTTACTGTCGATTATGGGGATGATGTCGGCAGGGCTCAAGGGAATGCGACCTCAAGTACTTTTTCAACGGTTTCATCGTCCACGGAAACTTCTTTGTAAATATCCTGAACGAGCTCATGGTCAACGATGTTAAAATCTTTTTCTATCGGGGTTACGACGATACCTCCCATTTCAACGAGCCCCGGCGAAATCAAAATCCGTTCATCACCAGGCAAGAAATAAACAGCAGGACGATGCTTTCGGCGGGGGAAAATCGCTGTCTGCCATGTGTTTTCTTTATATGAGCAAAGCAGATTCATCCCCGGTTCACCGGGTGACGATAGTACAATTTCCATGGCAGATATAACGTTCGACAGAGCGGCGCCGACGGCATCATGATTTTTCCCTTCAATAATGATGATTCCCCGTCCTACATCCTTTACTTTGGAAAGAGAGGTGCTGTCCGTACATTTTTTGAAAATCCGTTTGACGTTGTCCTGAATATCTTTTTCAACCGGCAAAATTCCCGCAGGAGCAGCCTGAAAATGCAGGTGGTCCGGCGCGGAAGCCCCGCTTCCCGGTCCATTGTAAAATATGTTGAATTCCCCCTGAAAATCTTTTGCCATCATCAGAAATGCCGTTATGAAACCGTCGAATGACTGGGGAATATGTTTGACATGGGAAATAGTATAATGTTTAGACGTGATGGGAAAAGGGTTGCAGAGCACGATAAAATCCTGCCGGTATACGACGCCTTGCTGTTCTCCGGGAAGGTTTTCGAGGCAAAGGAAGCAGGGTCTTTTATTGATGGATTTTTGATCAACCGGCGCAGTAGTGCTTTTCATGCGTGCCGGATTATGATGTAGCCTTACCGAATATCCATTGCATCGCAGCTCCTTTACACGCACTTTATCCAGGGCCGCATATCCAAGCGAAAGATCAGGCCATGAGGCTTTTTGTTTTTCCAGAAGATTAATGCATTGAGCAGACAGTGCCGGCTCATGACCATTTCCGTGGAATGACATAAAAGTTCTTCGTTCCAGTGGTGTATCCATCAGCAGTTCCTCATTTAGCCGTCATCTCTTGACGTGCCCTGATTTCGAGAGTACGGATTTCATCTTTGAATGCGTCATTGCGGTTGCTTTGCTCAATAGACAAAAACGCGTCCGTATTGCCTCCCCACCGCCGGCAAAGATAGATGCTTTCATAAATTCTGCCTATCTGGTATTGCCTCGATAAGCGCAGGGCCATCGCGTAGTCCTCTCCGTAACCGACATTCAGGAAACCGATTTTACGTAGAAGATCCGTCTCAAAGGCGCGCGGAGCCCCAAGCCCGTTTATACGCAGGGCGTTATTGCGTCCGTTTTTGTCGGTCCATTCCCTGTGATCGATCAGACCGGGAGGGATTTCCTCCAGCCGCTCATTTACAAGGGTGTAAGACCCGATGACCATGGCAAAGTCGCCTTTTCTAAACACGTTGATGATCTTCTGCAGCGTTTCCGTGCTGCTGTACAGGTCATCCGAATCTAACTGAACGGCATAGCGGCCGCAGAATTCTGAAAAGACCGCCTCGTTCCAGCACCCTCCTATGCTGAGATCAACTCGTGCCGGGATAATATGCTTCACAGTTGGGTAGCGCTTGGCCATGTCTGCCAGGATTGCTGTAGTACCATTGGTGGAATGATTGTCAACAACAATCACATTGAAATGAAAGTCTGTCTCCTGCGACAGGGCGCTTTGTATCGCGTTAGAAATAGTTCGTGCACGATTGAGCACTGGGATTACCACACTTGCCTCGACTGGGAATTTGTGCTCCGGGGCGGGTACCTTATTGAACTTAGGCCCAAGGTAGGCGCCGATGTTTTTTAAATGCTGCGTGGCAACCTTCTCCATCTCTTTTTGCACGGTTTGATTGAGGGGGTGGACATAATCAAACAGCTTCTCACGCAATGGTTCCTTTTCATCAATTTTACCGTCCGTTGCCAGCCTCGTGTAGAGAAAATCCCGAATATGAACAATCTTATGGTCGATAGAAACCTTCAACCGCAGAGCGTATAAACCGGCGTATTCTACTTCCGGAATAGCGCCGTATTTTCTTAGTGCGTCGTTTACAGCAGGGACAGAAAATAGGATCAAATCGCCGAAGTCAAATCCGTCACGGATACTTCCAGGCTGGTAGTCATTCAGCGGATGTTTTATTATTTCCTTGTCTTTCCCCTCCAGATAGTCGGAATAAACCATGCCTGCAGCCGTCGATTCTGCTGTATCTATAAAATATTCCAGGCTGCCTTCTGTAATTTGGATTTCCTCGACATGAGTGATGATGAGCAGATAATCAGTTTTGATCTTTTTGACAATCTTATTTAATACTTTGCCTGAATTAATGGATGTAGCTCTCATGCCTTCACACTTCGGCCATGACGGCTTGAATGCAGAGTCGCCAAGAACGATCACTTTTTCAATAAACGGAGATTGAATCAGAGGTTGAAGCGCCTTGTCAAAACCTGGTTGTGAGCTGAATGGAAGCACCACAGTCGACTTGTTCATCAGTAGTTTCCCCAAGATGTCTTTATTGCGTAGTTCATAATATTTTTATTTTTTAACATATAAATTGAAGGATACAAAGATAAAGTTTTTATTGATTCCTTGAACACTTAAGTAATAGAAAATATTTCAAAAATGATACTTTTATAACTTCCTTGACAGATAGTTTCATTGTGCTATTCTTCTTTAAGGTGAGTTTAATACATTAAACACTGTTAAGCGAAAGGAGGGGGAATACTATGTCGGTATATAAAATCATTGAAATTGTCGGAACAAGTCCCAAATCGTGGGAAGATGCAGCCCAAACCGCATTGAAAACCGCTTTAAAAACGCTTGATGATTTAAGGGTTGCAGAAGTTGTAAAACAGGACGTTACTGTTGAAGAAGGGAAGATAACGTCTTACAGGGTAAGGCTCAATATCTCATTCAAGTATAAAGATGCGTAACCAGTTTTTTCTATGTAAAATAATATTTAAACTGAGAGGGGCCGAACGGCCCCTCAATGTATTTGATAAACTCGTAAAAATTCACAAAACAGAAAATTTTAGACGATCTTATAAAAAGCTCCAGAGGCAAGGCGCACATGGTTCGACAAGCTTACCATAACAGTATATAAGCCTGTCCTGAGCGTTGTCGAAGGGAGGGATGCAGCGCAGCGCAGCAGGAGCCTGCCCCTGCGAAGGCAGGGGGACTTTTTAGGAGGTCGTCATATTTGATTCCACTTCATTTCTTGAGCCTTTAATAACCCCATTGACAGACTGTCCTCCTTGTCTTATATTAAGGTATAAAAAATAGTAAAAGATTATTGCTGATGTAGCCGATATAAGTATATGATCATTAAGTTTTTCTGTAGGATGTAGATCACAGAAGAACTTAACCGCCGCTTATGCTCAAATGAAATTTTAAAGGCAATTACGGCAGCATTATCAACCGTAATTTGCTTTTCATCATAAAAGAGGGATGACATGCCGCAGGATCGCAATCCTGATTCAATAGATGACCGAGACATCAAGTTAGACCCCGACACTGTTCTTCAAGAGCCAAAGATGTATCGGGTCATACTTCATAATGATCACTATACCACGATGGATTTTGTGGTAGAAGTCCTCATGCTCGTGTTTCACAAGCCCGCGGCGGAAGCCACAAAGATCATGCTTGATGTCCATAAAAAGGGGGCCGGTATGTGCGGGGTGTATACATATGATATCGCCTCCACCAAGGTAACCCTGGTCCACACCATGGCAAAGCGAAGAGAATTCCCTCTGAAATGTTCATTAGAGGAGGCCTGATTATCAGGGAAATATTGTGAAGATAAGTGAAAGTTTAAATCAAGTAATCATGGCTGCGTATGCTGAGGCTAATACGCGATCCCATGAGTTTGTAACGCCTGAACACCTGTTGTATGCCGCTCTTTTCTTTGAAGACGGAGCTGATATCGTTCAAAAATGCGGCGGAGATCCGGAGCACTTAAAAAGGGTATTATCGAAGCATCTACGGGAAAGCAGTCCGGTTGTTGAAGGCGCTCAGTCCGTCCAGTCACTGGGGTTCCAGAATATACTGGAAAGGGCTGTCTGGCACACGACGTCTGCCCAGAAGGACATTGTAGAATTAGGGGATGTTCTTGTTTCAATTTTTGATGAAAGAGAATCCTACGCCTCGTTCTTTCTTAGAAAAGAAGGTGTAACCAGGCTTTCTCTGCTTAATTACATTTCTCATGGGGTCCCTGTAATTCCTGAGACGACAGAAGTGCAGAAACCTGGCAGGAAACGGGAAGAAAGTGAACCTGAGCAGGAGGCGAGGGAAAAGGATTCAGAGCAGAACAAGGTACTCAGGTCATTTACGACTGAGCTGACAGCCAAGGCAAAGGCAGGAGATATAGATCCCCTGATTGACAGGGAGGATATCCTTGAGCGAACCATCCAGGTGCTGTGCCGTCGATTCAAGAATAACCCTGTCCATGTTGGTGAACCGGGGGTAGGAAAAACGGCTATCACTGAGGGACTCGCGCAGCTCATAGCCAATGGAAAGGTTCCGAAACGCCTGAAAGGCTCGAAGATATACGCCCTTGATATGGGTGCGATCATAGCCGGTACCAGATTCCGCGGCGACTTTGAAGAGCGTATGAAGCGGGTGATCGCCGAGCTTCAGAGACAGGAGAAGGTAATACTCTTTATCGATGAGATCCATAATATTGTCGGCGCAGGTGCTGTTTCAGGAGGTTCGCTCGACGCATCCAATATCCTGAAACCCGCGCTGGCTTCGGGAAAGCTGCGGTGCATCGGTTCCACAACTTACGATGAATACCGCAAATATTTTGAGAAGGATGGGGCCCTTTCCCGCAGGTTCCAGAAAATAGAGGTACCTGAGCCGTCGACGGAGGAAACCATAAAGATACTGCAGGGCATAAAGAGCAAATACGAAGAATATCATCGTGTGTCGTATACCGAAGAGGCCGTCAATGCGGCTGCGGAACTATCCGACAAATATATAAATGACCGGAGGCTGCCGGACAAGGCAATCGATGTGATCGATGAAGCCGGCGCTCTTGCTAATATGAAAGATGCCGATGAAGGCGTGATAAAGATAGTTGGTCTCGGCGACATAGAATCGGTCGTCGCGAAGATTGCCCGCATCCCTGAGAAGAGCGTTTCCTCCTCTGAGCTTGACAAGCTGAAGGAGCTGGAGACGAGTCTTAAGAGTAAAATTTTCGGACAAGATCATGCAATCGAGTTGGTCGTGGATGCCATCAAGCGTTCACGGGTTGGGTTCCGTGAACCTAATAAACCCGTTGTTTCTCTCCTGTTTGTGGGACCGACGGGAGTCGGCAAAACTGAGCTGGCTCGCCAGCTTGCGGCAACTCTCGGGGTGCCTCTCAACCGCTATGACATGAGTGAGTATCAGGAAAAGCACACGGTGGCCAAATTTGTAGGGGCTCCGCCGGGCTATGTGGGTTATGAAGAAGGCGGGCTGCTTACCGAAGCTATAAGAAAAAATCCTCATTCTGTATTGCTCCTTGATGAGATCGAGAAGGCGCATGCCGATATCTTCAACACTTTGCTCCAGGTGATGGACTACGCGACACTTACGGACAACAACGGGAGGAAAGCTGATTTTCGCAATGTCGTTATCCTGATGACGTCGAATGCAGGCGCGCGGGAGATCGGCAAGCAGATTATCGGCTTCGAGGCCAAGAGCATTAATCAGGATGCCGTATACACGGCAGTGGAACGGATTTTCTCTCCTGAGTTCAGAAATCGCCTCGATGGGGTTGTCAATTTCAACGGCTTGACCCATGAGGTAGTTCTGATGATCGTCAAGAAGGCGATCAATGAATTCTCAGATCAGCTGCGGGAGAAAAACGTGTCCCTGCAGACTACCGACAGTTGCTATGAATGGCTGGCCAGCAAAGGCTATTCCCCGGAGTTTGGGGCAAGAGAAATC
>DATKLL010000141.1:0-22025 GCA_035542475.1 Syntrophales bacterium | reverse complement strand
GGGGAATGTATGGAAGATCGGCGAGGAATTTTTGAAACGGGCCTCGCAAAAGTGAATGAGCCGGGGAGAGGCATATGCTGAAAGACAACTCACTCCGGGAAAATTTAAAAGATGTTGTTTCCGGTATGGTGTTGATCGATGAGCTAATGTCCCGCCATACATCAATCGGAGTCGGCGGGCCGGCTGATGCTCTGGTTTCTCCGGAAACCTCGAGCGAGCTGGGACGGATTATCACCTGTCTCAGACATCTAAAAACACCGTTCATTCCCGTGGGAAACGGAACAAATTTAATCGTGAGGGACGGCGGTTACAGGGGTGTCATAATTTCCATGAAAGGTCTTAACAGCATAGTCTTGAATAAAAGAAACGCTGAATGGGCATCAATCCGCACTGGGGCGGGCGCTGCGCTTTCCGAGATAGTTCGCCTGGCTGCGGAAGAATCTCTAACGGGCATGGAATTTTGTGCCGGCATCCCCGGCAGCGTAGGAGGGGCGGTTAAAATGAACGCCGGCGCTTACGGCAGCGAGATTAAGGATGTCGTTGATAAAATCGAATTGATGGATAAAAAAGGAAATATCCGGGATGTAAAAAAAAACTCCCTAAAATTTGAATACAGGAATCTTGTTCTGCCGGAAGGTAAGATTATTACGGGTGCATCATTCCTCCTGACGAAGGGGATTAAGGAAAAAATTCAGGGAAGGATTAATGAGATTCTTGGAATGCGGAAGAGTAAGCACCCTCTTGAATTTCGTAACTCGGGGTCCATATTCAAAAACCCCAAGGGAAGTGCTCCGGCCGGTCAAATCATTGATGAAATGGGATTTAAGGGCTATCAGATAGGCGGTGCGAAAATATCAGAAAAACACGGAAACTTCATTGTCAACATGGGACAGGCAAAGGCGAGCGACATTATCGCGCTGATCGAAATGGTTAAGAAAAAGGTCAAGGCGGAACGCGGCATTATCCTGGAAACAGAGGTCGAAATAATCGGGGAAAATGGATGAAAAATCCCTTTAAATCAAAACTGGAAACAAGGAAATACAGGCTGAAAAGACGTTCCAAGCAGTTTCTGCAAGAGATGTTGCAGACAGCCATGTTGATAGGAGTTATTTCGACAACTGCAGCAGTGATGATTTTTTTGTATAATTTCATAATAAGCTCTCCCGCCTTTCAGATTAAAGAAACTGTTATCCGGGGCTGCAAAGAACTCACGGAAAAAGACATCCTTTCACTGGCCGCGATCAAGCCGTCTCAAAGTCTCCTGGCAATAAATCCGGCTACAGTGGCCCGCAGGATCGAAGCAAATCCATGGGTCAAAAAAGTGTTGATCGGGAAGGAGCTTCCCAACCGTTTGATTATAGAAGTACAAGAAAGAACGGCGGTGGCCTTGGTTAAAAGTGAAAGCGGCTTTAGCCTATTGGATCTCGATGGGGTAACATTTAAAAAGCTTGAAAACAATGACGAAGCTGACATCCCGGTACTTAATGTATCTTATTCGGAGAGCAGCGATTCTGCGCTTTTTACAAAATCACTCGAACTGCTTCACTATCTTTCAACTGCGAAAGAGTTTCCGACCATAAAGAACATCTCGGAAATTCATGGCCACGATATATTCGGTCTTTCTATTTTTACCGACAGCGGGCTATGCATCCGTGTCGGTTTCGATAGTTATGAAAATAAATTTAAACGACTGGGCACTATTATGGCCGATCTGGAAAGGAGAAACATGAAACTGGGGTTTCTTCTGATCGACCTTAACGATCCTTCTAAAATTACCGTACAGAAAAAAAATGTGTTGGGTCCCATAATGCCGTCTGGTTCAAAGAAGGGATACAGAACATGACACGCAGTTTACAGATACGGACCTGCTGTAAATGAGGAAAGGTAAGTTGAGGATGGCAAGGAAAGTACACGTAATTGTCGGCCTGGACTTGGGCACTACAAAAACCTGTGCCATAGTAGCTGAAATTACAGACACGGGCATAGACATTATCGGCATAGGCTCCCATCCTTCGGAAGGCTTGAGAAAAGGCGTCGTAGTCAATATTGAAAGCACGGTAGAGGCGATCAGAAAGGCCGTTGAAGAGGCCGAACATATGTCAGGATGTGAGATCAGTTCTGTACATGTGGGTATTGCCGGCGGGCACATAAAAGGACAAAACAGTCTTGGTATCGTGGCCGTCAAGGGTCGTGAGGTTGATGAAGATGACGTACAGAGGGCGATTGAAGCATCAAAGGCCATTGCTATTCCCCTGGACAGGGAAATCCTGCACACCCTCCCGCAGAATTTTGTTGTTGATGACCAGAACGGCATCAGGGACCCTATCGGGATGTCCGGAGTCCGCCTTGAGGCCAAGGTGCATATCGTGACCGGATCCGTCGCGTCTGTGCAGAACATCGTGAAATCTGTCAACCGTGTCGGTCTGGAAATAGAAGATATTGTCCTTGAACAGCTTGCATCGAGTGAAGCGGTACTCAGTGCTGATGAGAAGGATCTGGGGGTAGTTCTTCTGGACATCGGCGGCGGAACTACTGATATCGCGGTTTTTTCTGATGGAAGTATAAAGCATACCGCCGTACTGCCGGTGGGGGGCAATTACATCACAAGCGATATCGCAACCGGATTGAGGACGCCTCTTACAGAAGCGGAAAAAATTAAAATTAAGTATGGGTGTTCGTTCACTCCCATGATACCGAAGGATGAGATCATAGAGGTTCCCAGTGTGGGTGGTCGTGAACCGAGAGAAGTTACCCGTCAGATCCTCGGCAGAATCATCGAGCCTAGGACCGAGGAAATACTGAACCTTGCTTACAAAGAAATCATCAAATCAGGTTATGAAGATATCCTTGCCGCCGGTGTTGTTTTAACCGGAGGGACCTCCATAATGGAAGGAATCACAGAGCTGGCGGAGCATGTTTTTAATATGCCCGTGAGAAGGGGCTGTCCTACAGGCGTCGGAGGGCTGACAGATGTAGTAAACTCCCCTATGTATGCAACTGGTGTGGGACTCGTTCTTTATGGAAGTAAAACTTTATCCAAAGATGCTCTGAGAAAATCTGAAGCAAATATATTCAGGAAGACAACGCATAAAATGAAAAAGTGGTTTTTAGAATTCTTTTAAGGAGGAGGTATGGTCATGTTTCAACTAGTGGAGCCGGATACCACGAATTCGGCGAAGATTAAGGTAATCGGCATAGGCGGCGCAGGAGGCAACGCCGTAAACACCATGATCGCATGCAACCTTAAAGGTGTCAATTTCATCGCGGCAAATACGGATGCCCAGGCCTTAGGTGCATCCACTTCGCCCATCAAGATTCAAATCGGCGCAGAGGTTACCAAGGGATTAGGAGCCGGTTCAGATCCTGAAGTGGGAAGAAAGTCGGCCATAGAAACAAAAGATCTGTTAAGAGAGGCCGTCGACAAGGCGGATATGGTCTTCATCACCGCCGGCCTGGGCGGTGGTACGGGCACCGGCGGCGCACCCATAGTTGCAGAAATCTCCAAAGAACTGGGTATACTTACCGTTGCCGTTGTTACAAAACCATTCCTTTTTGAAGGCAAGAAAAGGAATATGCAGGCGGAGGAAGGCATTGCAGAATTGAGAAAGATTGTGGATACCCTAATCGTTGTTCCCAATCAAAGACTTCTCAGCCTGGGAGGAAAGAACCTTTCCCTACTTGAAGCATTCAAGAAAGCAGACGATATTTTATACCACGCGGTAAAAGGAATCTCCGATCTCATCATGGTCCCCGGCCTGATCAACCTCGACTTCGCCGATGTAAAAACCATTATGTCCGAGATGGGCATGGCACTTATGGGGACAGGGATGGCCAAAGGGGACAACAGGGCGGTAGAAGCTGCCCAGAGGGCAATATCTTCTCCGCTTCTGGAGGACAACACCATCCAGGGTGCGCACGGTATCCTTCTGAATATAACAGGAGGTCCCGACATGACTCTTTTTGAAATAAATGAGGCATCATCTTTAATTCAGTCGGAAGCGCATGAGGACGCGAATATAATCTTCGGTACAGTCGTAGATGAGAATATGGTGGACGAAATTCGCATTACCGTCATAGCGACAGGCTTTGAGGAACAAAAACATAAGCCTGTTTTGAAGAACATCTCGCGTATGGGTTCTCATAAGAAAGATGATCTCTCCATGCCGGCTTATCTTCGGCAAGAAAAACCGATTGATAACGTCAATGTGGTCAAGATGGGAATAGTTGATGATATAGATCATCTCGATCTTGAGATACCGACATTTCTGAGAAGACAGGCAGATTGAGAGGCAAATTACAAGATACGAAATTCTAAATCCAATACACTAAACAATATCAAAATCTGAATGAACAAGATATTTAGAATTTCGATGTTTGAATTTGTTTAGGATTTAGGATTCTATGTCCTGGAAACTTGAAAAAAAATATAGCGATATCCTGGACAATGAAAAAGGATACCAGAAAAAAACCTGGGGAGATCTGCTGACAGTTTGTCTTGCATATCCGAATTATTACCGGACAGGGATGTCAAACCTCGGACTGCATTCGATCTATTCTTTGATAAATCATCAATCATCGTTTCTTTGTGAAAGAGTCTTTCTTCCTGAACCCAAAGATGAAGCTCTATTCACTGCGGGATCGATGCCCCTCTTCAGTTTGGAATCGCAAAAGCCCCTTACCGAATTTGATATAATCGCCTTTTCAATCCCGTTTGAAAACGACTACCCCAACATCTTGAAAATGTTAACCATGGCGGGGATTACCATCTCTGCCGGAGAGAGAAGGAAAACGGAACCGTTAATCATCAGCGGCGGTGTTTCAGTAACCTTGAACCCGGAGCCGCTGGCGGATTTTTTTGATCTTTTTTTACTGGGTGAGGGGGAAGAGGTTTTACCGGAATTTCTCTCCGTCTTCGAAGACTCCCGCCGGCTCGGCCTCAACCGGAGCGATCTCCTGTTTCGCATTCAAAAAGAAACCCAGGGGGCTTATGTCCCAAAGTATTATAAAGTAAATTACCAGGCGAACCATCTCATAGAAAATATTAAACCCGTAGATGCTGCATTCCCTGAAAGGATAAAGACGAGACGTATTTCAGACATCAATGCCTTCACGACCGATCAATGCATTAGCGCCCCAGTAGCAGAATTCAAGGATTTATTTTTAACTGAAACAAGCCGCGGATGTCAGCGCGGATGTCGTTTTTGTGCGGCAGGATTCCTGTATCGGCCCGCAAGATTCAGGAATTTGACAACGCTTCAGTCATCATTTGACAGGGGAATAAAGGAACGCACAAAGATCGGGCTAATCGGTACGGCGGTGTCGGATCATCCGGACATGAATTCCATCTGCCGCTACATTATCAATCATAAAGGCGGCGTCGCTGTCGGTTCATTCAGACTGGATCGGCTTGAAAGCGAATTGGTTTCCCTGCTTAAGGAGTCGGGCATCGAGACTTTGTCACTGGCTCCGGAGGCGGGCAGCCAGCGCTTAAGAAACGTCATCCACAAAGGTATAACGGATGAACATATTATGAACGCCGTCAGACTGCTCATTGAGCATGGAATTGCCAATATAAGGCTTTATTTTATGATCGGTCTGCCGACTGAGACAGAGGAAGATATCGAGGCTATCATTGATCTGATCAAAAAGATAAAACATCATGCCACGAAAATATCAGCGGGAAAAAGAAGATTCAAACGAATCACCCTTAGCATCAATCAGTTCATCCCAAAACCCGTTACACCTTTTCAGTGGCATCCCCTGGAAGAAATTAATACAGTTAGAAAAAAACTGAGAAAAATTGACGGTGCCATGCGAAAGGAGTCGTCTGTAAAAGTTATACACGATCTGCCGAAATGGAATTATATACAGGCGCTGCTTTCCCTTGGTGACAGAAAGGTCGGCAGTATTCTACTTTCGGCCCACAAGAACAACGGCAACTGGCCGAAGGCTTTTAAGGAGGTGAACGTAAATCCGGACTTTTACGTCTATCGTTACAAGAGTACGGATGAAACTTTGCCGTGGGACTTTATCGACCATGGAATCAACAAGCAATACCTCATCGCCGAGTATAGAAAAGCTATGGAAGGCGGTGCGCACTAGTAATAATGAAAAAGTGAAAAAACCGATTTCTTTTTTGGGGAATGGCGTTTATAGTAGGCTACAATATAATTCATAACTTTTGCTTATGTTTACTGAGTTTTAAGGATTGCTCCATGAAAAAGATTCTTTCATACATTTTTTGCGGTATCTGCTTTTTTTGCACATCGCCATCCGTTTCTGATGTTAAGCCTACAGGCTGGGTGGACAAAGGCGTCGCATTAGTAATGGAGGGCAAATACAACGAAGCGATAAATGCCTTTGATAAAGCTATCGAGCAGAATCCCAGAGACGCGGTGGCTTACAATAACAGAGGAGCAGCGTATGGACAATTAGGAAACTATAAACAGCAGATCGAGGACTCTAATAAGGCCATTGAATTGAATCCTGAAGATGCCGTGGCCTATAACAATCGCGGGGTTGCTCACGGAGAGCTGGGGGATTATGAACAGGAAATTGAAGATTGCACTAAGGCCATAGAGCTCAACCCCAATCTGGCCGTTGCTTATTACCATAGAAGTATGGCCTATTATAAACTGGGCAATCGCAAGCAAGCCGCAAAGGATAAAAATAAGGCATATGCCTTAAATCCAAAAAGATCATGGGGTAAGGTTGAGATAGTCTCGTCCGAAGCGACTTCACCAACAGTAAGTAAAAACAAAATCAAAGTGATCGGTAATCGGGATAGTAAGCGCTATCATCTTCCGGGAATGAAATACTACGACAAAGTGAAGGCCTACCACCGCGTTATATTTAATTCGGAACAGGAGGCCATTAATGCCGGATATCATAAGGCCAGACAGTAGACTAAAAACGATAACCGTTCACTAGCTTATGGGCACTTTATTCATACTTGCGGCTATAGTGCTGCTTACCATATAGGTCGATTAGATGAACACCTTCAGTATATCTACATACAATGTAAATTCTATCAGATCACGTCTCCACATCATCATCCCCTGGCTTAAAAAAAATCGCCCTGATGTCCTTTGCATGCAGGAGACCAAGGTCGAAGACGAAAAATTTCCTGTTTCTGATTTCGAGGATGCAGGCTATCACATATTTTTTAAGGGAGAAAAGCGTTATAACGGTGTGGCAGTCGCGTCCCTAGAAAAACCGAAAGAAGTTTCTTTTGGTTTTGATGACGACGGCCCTCCCGATAAGGTCCGTCTGATCAAAGGTACATTTTCGGGAATACCTGTCTTAAATACGTATATCCCCCAGGGGCACGACCGGGAAAGTCCGCAGTTTGCGTACAAACTCAAATGGTTCAAGCGCCTGCGGCTGTTTCTTGAAAAATCATATTCGCCCGATAAGCCGTTGATCTGGTGCGGCGATCTCAATGTGGCACCGGAAGCCATAGACGTACATAACCCTAAAAGGCTGCTGGGCCATGTCTGTTTCACACCGGAGGTATGGGAGGCGTTTGATCTGGTCAAGTCATGGGGGTTTACTGATCTTTTCAGAAGATTTCATCCAGGTGAAACCGGTCAGTATACGTTCTTTGACTATCGTGTGCCAAAATCAGTTGAAAGGGGGCTGGGATGGCGGGTAGACCATATCCTCACGACAACGCCCCTGGCTGCTAAATCGATAAACTGCACAATCGACATGAATACAAGACGAGCAGATAAACCATCCGATCATACCTTGCTTTTCGCCGAATTCAAGCTATGACGAAGGAGAAATCATTATGAGGGACAATATTGAAATCCTGGAAAAAAACGAGGAAATCGCGCGAAAGTTTCAGAAGATCGAGGAAAATCTACCATCCTTCCTCAATGTAAAAGACCTCTTTGAAAAGCTTATCATCCAGATTCAGGAGGAATTCAATATTCCGTTCGTGTGGATTTCCATCATCAATGAACGTGACTTGTCAAGCCTGGTTCAGGCGCTGAAATCCTCACAGCTTCTGAAGGACCGTTTAAACATCATAGACCGGAGTGCGTTCTTAAATATTCTCACAAACGGCACAAAGCCAGTGCTTGCCAATAATTACCTAAAGTCCTTTTATAAACTCCAGCCGCTTAAAAAGAAATATTTCATCAAGTCCCTTGCCGTCGCTCCGATAACCCTGAATAATGAGATTATCGGCAGCATAAATCACGGCGACTCCTCAAACCATCGCTACCAGCCGGGTATGGATACAACCCTGCTTGAAAAGCTGGTCTCCAATATATCCGTCCATCTGTCAGACATCATGACAGATCCCCGGCAAAAGACTACATAAATAGAGCCGATCCGAACTTTACTCATCAACCACACCCTTTAACAGAGGGGAAATGATGTTATGCACAAATGCCTCTATTTCATCGGCATCGTCCATCGACTGCACGCACTGCAGAACTTCCCGCGACTGCGCTTGCTCCACATTCCTGATCAGATGCTTGATAACCGGCACTGAAGGCGCATTCATGCTCAGTTGATTTATGCCCATCCCAAGATAGAGGTAAGCACATTTAGGATTTGCCGCTGCTTCACCGCAAATGACCATGGGCTTCTCATTTTTCTTACAAATAGACGCTATATCTGAAATGGTGGTGATCACGGCGGGATGGAGGGGATTATATATCGGCGCTACCTTTTGATTATTTCTATCCACAGCCAGCACAAATTGGACCAAATCATTTGTCCCGACACTGACGAAATCAACATACCGAAGCAGCTTTTCCAATATAACGACGGCCGCCGGCACCTCAAGAAGAATCCCCACTTTGATTTTGTCATCAAACGGACTGTGCCTCTCACGCAACCGCGCTTTTTCTTCGTTTAAAATCGACAAAATATCTTTTACTTCTCTGACCGAGGATATCATGGGGAACAGGATCCTTAGGGAACCGAAGGCTGATGCCTTTAGAATGGCCCGAATCTGCTCCCTGAAAACATCTCGCAGCTCGAGGGACACCCGGATAGATCTCCAGCCAAGATATGGGTTATCCTCTCTGGGATAATCCACGTAGGATAGAAATTTGTCTCCACCCACATCGAGCGTGCGAATGGTAACTTCCTTTCCCTTGGCGGCCTCAAGAATGCGCCGGTATAGATCCACCTGTTCATCTTCGGATGGAAAACGTTCCCTCACCAGAAATGGGAATTCTGTCCTGTAAAGACCGATATGATCAGCCCCATATTTATCAACCAATTCCAAGTCGGATAAAAGTCCAATGTTTGCACCGAGCTTGACTTCAAAACCATCCCGCGTGCAAGGTTTCAGCTGCCTGAGTCCCTCAAGCCTTCCGATCTGTCGCGACTTTTCATCCTCCAGCCGCTGATATTCCCGAACGATGACTTCCGGCGGGTTATGAAAGATCAAACCCGACGTGCCATCGATAATCAATGAATCATCCTCCCCGATCTCCCTGAACATCACCCTGGAAGTAATAACCATAGGTATTTCAAAGGACCTCGCCAGAATAGCCACATGGGACGTTTCACCGCCCTTCGACAGGATAATACCTTTAAGGTTTTCCTGCCTGAGCAGGATAAGCTCGCCGGGAGATATGCTTGATGCGATTAAGATGGTCTTCTTTGCAAATCTTCTGGTATCGTCCTCTTCAAGGCCGAGGAGATTTTTCAATATGCGTCTCCCGACGTTTTCGATATCAAAGCCCCTCTCCCGCAAATAATGATCCTCTATTCCGGAAAAGACCCTTACATAGTCTGAAATAACCTCTTTTAAGGCATATTCGGCGGCAAACCTCTGCTTGATATAGTCAATAACTTTGTTTTTCAGGCCGCTGTCATGGATATACATCAGGTACGTATGTAAGATATCTTCATCCCCCGAGGAAAGCTCGGCCTTTAAGTCATTACACAGCCGCTCGATCTGTGCTTCAGAACGTTTCAGGGCATTTTCGAACCTGCTGATTTCATGATCCACATCATCGGCTTCATGAAAATACACATCAGAAAACCCGATTGGCTCCCTGAAAAAATGGGCATGTCCATCCCCGAATCCCGCAGACACGGGTATGCCCTTCAAGAGTTCCTTCTTAGCCGCTTTGGAAAGCACCTCCCTCTGTGAGTCCAAAGACAACTCCGTTGCCTCATCCGCTTTTTTGGGCATTTTTTTCATATCTCTCAGAAGATTTGCATAAGCCGCCTCTCCTGCTATCTGAGACGAAATCATAGAAAAGACAGAAATATCCGATTCGCCAATGTCAGCTTCATCCACGGTTTGAATAACCAGCACTCCGAGAGCTTCACTATGATAAATGAGCGGCAGTCCCAAGAAACTGTGGTACCTTTCTTCGCCGCTTCCCTCAAAATACTTGTATCTCGGGTGGCGCGCAGGATTTTTCACAAAAACAGGCCTCATCCCTTCAATGACGAGACCGGTCAAGCCTTCATTCAATCTCATGTTTATCTTTCCTACCATCTCTTCGCTCAAGCCGTGTGTAGCGACGAGTGATAGACATTTCCTGTCTTCATCGAACACATAGATGGAACAAACATCGACGCAAAATTTTTCCGCAATAAGCCTCACAATTTCATGAAGCGTCTGGACCGGACCGCTCGAATCGGCGATAATCCTGCCTATATCTTCAATTATAGATATTCTTTTTTCTTTAAGTGTTTGTATATTCATACCTCAGATATCCGTATGCGGTTTTTTTGTTTTCATCCGATCTGACTCTATCTTTTAAAAGTTATCATTAGTTCCAGCATTTGACAATCGCTTTTGATGGTCTATGCTGTTGTTTTTAAGTTTCTGACGATGTCCAAATCAATATTCGTACATAAATTCATCTCAGAAAGAAAAGAGAACTCACATCCCGGCTAATATACTCATCTTCATTTACCCGCACCAAATTCTTCCGGTCTAACTCCATTACCCTCTTTTTCAGTTTATCGATCCGGTAGTCTAATTCAACCAGCTTTTTTAAAATCAGGTGTCGCGCAATAATTTCTTCTCCCATCATGCAATCCTCAAGAAAAAAATTTCAATCTCACTTCATTTACAAATTTCAAGTGGATGATCCTGCAGCATTTTTGTTGCTTAAAAACTCTTTTTGACAAGGATTTAAAGCAGGAACTGTGGTGGAAATCTCGATGTAATGCTTATCTTGATAACTCAAGAATTACCTTTAAAATACCTTATGACGGCATTATAAAGAATTAAATCATCCCTATCTAATCTATATAGTTCACTTAAATTTCCTTTGAAAAATTTACTATTAGCCGCCAGAATTGAAGCTTCAAGAATATTCGATGGTTTCTCTTCCTTATATAATAACGTGTTATCTGTTTCCTGTCCCACAACTGCCTCTTTTTTTATTATCGACTAATAATATTTACTAATTTTAGATCAATTAAATCCTTTTATCAATACGAATAGATCATATGTAAAATACGGGGTAAAACCCCATATTCGATACTAGTAATAGGTGATTTATGCCGCAGGAGTTGTTAGACGCTAACCGTTTAGACAAGTAATATTTTTAAATTTGCATATATGCAAATCGACCAAGCAATACTTTACCCCGAACATAATTCATGATACAAGAACCTAAAATAATTACGGAAAGGTAATCAGCCGAAGCAGTGAAGCATCGCCAATCAAAGCGGTTTACTAAAAATAAGTTTCACAGGAATCCTAAATCCCGCGATCACATGAGATTACAGGCCGATGCTGAACCTGTACTAAAAGGGATCTTCGCAAAAATCGGGAAGCCTGTATCGGCGCCATTCTCCCCCGATCTCTTTCAACTCCGTGCACTGGAAGCAATCAGAAAAACTGATTGTCTTGTAGTTGCACCTACCGGGGCGGGAAAGACATGGATAGCCGAACAGGCGATTCTGTCCGTTTTCAGCAGAGGTGGAAGATGCTGGTATGCTTCTCCACTGAAGGCATTGACCAATGCCAAGTGGGTCGAATTCGGCCTCCAGTTTGAAAGCCGGAATGTAGGCATTCTGACAGGCGACACCAAAGAAAACACCGACGCCCCCATAATAGTAGGCACCACGGAGATCCTGAGAAACCAGCTGTATGATGTCATGCACCGCGGGGACGACCTGAACTGCGATCTCGTCATTCTGGATGAGGCTCATTTTCTGGGGGACGCAGACCGCGGTGTCGTGTGGGAAGAGGTTATGATCTATCTTCCCGTCAGAATAAATATCCTCTTGCTGTCCGCCACAATAGGGAACGGCGATGAGATTGCCCGATGGCTTTCCACAATACGGGGAAAGGAATGCTCCGTTGTTAAAGAGGAAAAGAGACCGGTCCCTCTGTACCCCCTGTTTATGCACCCTTCGGGGAGACTCATGCCTTACCTGGAAAAGAAAAGATTGTTCGGAAAAATCAGCGAATTCCTCGATGAAAAACATAACAGAAGGCCGTACCGCGGGAGACCTCCCCATTTTGGAGAAATAATCAGGATATTGGGGAAATTCCAACTTCTGCCGGCCATCTTTTTCCTTAAATCAAGATCAGAGTGTGACGCCGCGTTGAAGACCTGCGGGAGGCTCGCAGACTATGGACAGGATGATTCTTTTCATTATTCTCTGGAAGAACTCATTTCCCGCTTCCCGTATCTGAACAGCCATAAACAGCTTCACTACCTTAACAACTCCAGGGTGGCCTCGCATCATGCGGGGCAGCTTCCTTCCTGGAAATTTCTCGTTGAGGCGATGATGAAGAGGGGGCATCTCCGCGCCATCTTTGCTACGTCCACTGTTGCCGCCGGCGTAAATTTTCCCGCGAGAACCATTGTCCTGTTCAACTCAGACCTGTTCGATGGGCGTGAATTCAAACCCTTGACAGGCACGGAGTTTCATCAAATGACGGGAAGGGCCGGAAGGCGCGGCCAGGACAATATCGGCTTCATGCTGGTGGTCCCCGGCAGGTTCATGGATATCCTGCACATCCGACGTCTCCTCTTCAAGAGGCCCGAAGATATCCTGAGCCAGATAAAAAATGATTTTTCCATGGTCCTGAATCTGCTCTTATCTCAAACACCGGAGGATATTAGGAATATCTTCGAAAACTCCTTTGCGATGTATCAGCACATTCACGGGAAAAAGGGGGAGTTTGCGCTGGCTGATGGCTCTGATCTTTGGGAAGATTTTCAGAGACATCTAACATTTCTCAGGGAAGAAGGATTTGTGGATATAAACAACAGGCTGACTGAAAACGGTTTCTGGGCGTCCAAATTGAGACTGGATCAACCCCTGCTCATCGCCGAATGTATAAAGCGACAGTCTTTTCCGACCGACGATGAAAAACTCCTGGCAGCAGTAATTGCACCTTTTGTGTACGACGGAGAGCAGAATATAAAAATTACCGGCAAAAAGCTCTCGCGAAAACTGATGCGGTGTTACAGCCGGGTAGTCACGATATTAAAACCGCTGTCCGAACGTATGAAGGCCGCGGGATTTCCTGTATCCCCGCTCTATCTGTGGACATCCTGGGTGATTTATGACTGGGCAAGAGGTGTTGATTGGGACGAAATCATCGAATCCGCAGGGATTTCTGACGGAGATATGGCAATGCTGGTGCTCCGAACAGCTGATAACCTGCGGCAGATCACATCCCTGAAAGAAACACATCCCGAAATGGCGGAACTGGCTTTCAAGGCAAGAGAATCAATTCTGCGTGAGCCGGTCATCTTCGAATAAAAGGAAAATTTTGGACAGTACTCCAGATTTTGCTATTTGTTCCTTGACATCTCCCTCAACAATAGTATAAAAGCAACCGCTCGCGGGAATTACATCAATGTAAATAAATCCCGCAGTTTTCTTTTCTGTAACGCACGTCCCCATCGTCTAGAGGCCTAGGACACCGGCCTTTCACGCCGGTAACCCGGGTTCGAATCCCGGTGGGGACGCCAGTAATTACAGATACTTACAAGGCGCTGCTTCTTTCATCTCCCGTTTGCGTGTAAATTTTCGTGTAAATTTTTTTCTTGGCAAATCCTTTATTCCTTATAAGATCAGAAAATTACGATTCTTTTATATTTCGCGTTCGTGTAAATCTTCGTGTAAATTTGTTTCCGAAAGTAAATTCACTATTCGTTTCAGATCGGAATTGAGCTGATAAATATATTTCTCCGTCGTGTATAGATTGTTTTGACGCAGGAAACTTTGTATAGTCTTGGCGCTTACTTTATACTTATCGGCAAGGAGGGATGCCACGTACCTCCTGAGGCAATGATAGGTGACCGGCTGCACATCGGCCCTCTTGCAGATGGATTTCAGAATCCTCCGCCTTTGTGTAAATGGCTTTCCATAATTCGGATGCAGTGGATCGGTAACTACGAAGACATGCGCCGCATCCTTTACTGGTCTGTTTGCCCACCACCATGCGAGTGCGTCATAAAGATCGTCACTCATAGGCAGCCAGTCGTATTGCATGGAGCGGTCTTTATTCTTTCTCGATCCCAGGCGGACCATTCTCCTCTCCAGGCTGACGTCCTCCGCCCACTTCCATCTGAAAATCTCCGAGCGCCGTGCCGCTGTATGCAGATAACATTTGAGAAATACCCTCTCCTCTTCCGTCGCCGCAGCCAGCATTTTTGAGACATCTGTCGTGGAAGGCACGTACTGGGTGCTTCTCTCATGAGGACGTGCCTCTATTTTCAGGAGGGGGTTGGAATATTCCTGCAACTGATCGAGAATACCTATACCCCAATTCCACATCGCCATGAGGTTCTTGCGGTCACGGTTGAATGAACTATTGGTGTTCTGCAGCTTGTTCTTCTTGCCCCGTCTGTCGCCCAGAGAGGCCCGTTGGTTCAGATAGGACAGGATCATTTCCGGGGTTATGTAAGCAACCGGATATTCTGGTCCAAAGAACTTCTGAATCCTTCTCGCCAGTGATTCCTTTTCCTGACAGGTTTTGGGCGAAAACTTTACTGCGTCATCGAGATACCTGGTGCATAAGGTCGCCAACGTCATGCCGGGCTTCCGCGTCTTAGAGAACGTTTTCAGCTCCTTCTTTCTTTCTGCCTCCCAGCTCTTCGCTTCCTCTTTGGTTGCCAGTACCGACGTGTATCTCTTGCCGAGACAGTACACTGTTGCCCGATATTTTTTGCCTTCCTTGTATGCCACCTGTCAATTTCCCCTTTGTGAAATTATCCTGAAGTCTTCTATTTCTCGTGAAGCGATACACTTGAAGTATATTACTATTAATCCATCACAGTGAAGTTCACGCGGTCGTCATTAAAGCCGATCTTGATAAAATTTGAGCGGAAAGGAACTTTCATTGAGTTATGCGTTCTTGGTATAGAAACTTCTTTCTAATGAAAATTACTGATTCAAAAGGATAAGTTGACTCATTATTGGCTTAAGATCAATATCATCTCTCAGTTATTATCATTCAAGGAGAATCTCAAGGGAATATCTACATACGTCGAGAGAGGTGTATTCATCTTTCTTGCAGGTTCAAATATCCATTTCCTGACAGCGTTAAGGGCTGATTGATCCAGGACGGAGTAGCCGGATGACTTTTTTAGTTTAACATATCCCACGCGACCATCCGCCAGTACCTCCGCTGAAATCAAAACTACCCCTTCATACCCCCTAATACGGGCGATCATCGGATAGACAGGATGAGGATTTTCACGGTACCTTGGTACAGCTAAAGACAGTTCCCCAATAGACGTATTGCCGAATGTAACGGAATCATTCTGACCTTTATGCCCGAATAGTATTGTTACATCTTTAGTACCAGAACTAGCCGATTCACGTATCGCATCGAATGTCGGCTTAATCGGCTGCATCTCAGCAACCGGATGACTGGCTGTATCTACAGGCAATTGGACTCTCTCCTTTTTTTCAATAGGATTAACCACTGCCTGAGGAGCATCAATAGCTTCTCTGTATTTACTATGATTCTTTTCCTTTATCAGGTCTTGCATTTCCCGTGATTGTGATTTCTGTCCAGTATCCATAGAGACGAGAGATACATGAACGATTTGGTCATCCTCAAACTTTAACCTAGTAGAGACAGCAGTGCTCGTGACCAGGATCAAGGCTATACATATATGGAAAGCCATAGATGCGGAAATAGCAAAAAAAGTTTCTCTGTTTGTATTTCCGTTGTTTTTTAATGATTCTCGAATTTGCATACCGTAAAACTTTCTTCTCCAGTAGAACCATCTGGATAATGGATGTTCCCCCCTTGCCCCCTTCAAACCTGTCCCACGCCAAGTCTGAAAGTGTTTTTTTACGTCTTAACAAGGGGGGTACCTTCAGGAGACTTTATTTCTTCATTTTTTTATCAGTGTAAACCCGTTCTGTTTTTCCAATGCCTCTATCACGGCCTGATGAACTGCTTTGCCTATCAGCTCGCCGATTTTGCTGTGCCCACCTGTGTAAGTAACCCTCGGTCCTGTCATTCCCGAAACTACAACGATACTGTCCGTTCCTGTTCCTGTTGCCTGAACATTCTTTGTATAGCTGCTTGGAACTTTTAAATCCTCAAAGGCTGCGGTCTTTGCTTCTGTTACAGTAATCATTGCCCTTGACATTGCTCCATCTGTGAGTTCTGCATTAGTAAGGATAAAGACGTTGACCGTGCCCTTTGGCTCTTCGCCCTCGATATAAGTGCCTTCATCAACGCCCGTCCGCAGAGCATTTGTCTTTGCGCCTGCCGTGACAAGTGCAGTAACAGTAAAGTGTTTGTATTCCTTCGTCACCACTGCGAGATTATCCATATCGGCAGCAGTACCCACGCATGCAACGCTTTCTCCTTTTACTCCTAACCTTTCTGCAATTTTCTCTTTTACCTTTTGCAAATAGACCTTCCCTCCATCTTCCGTATGGTATACATTCTTCCACAATTCCGGATGTGCGGAATGGTTGACGATCACCTTTGCATCAACGAAACCGTCACTTGAGGAAAGTACACGCCTCTTATCGGCGAACTGAACAATTAAGCTCTTTTCCCATAAACCGTCCCTCTCCGCTTTCATTACAAACGCCTTGGCGTTGAGATTTTCTGTCAGTGCAATTTCACCTGATGACGCAATCGACGGAACAAGAAACAATAAAAAAACTGCAACAAGGCACCTCATTCTCATAAGCCTCCTTTTTTTGAGCGCTTTGAATGTCTGTTTCATTATGAAAAACCTTTTGATCTACAACGATTATATCCTTTTATCTAACTTCTCGCTCACTTAAACGGTCTCCAATCAAGAAAGGTAATCACTCCTTATGCATTTTGATTTCCTCAGATTTAAACAGCACGAGTTTGACGTCATCTATCTTGCCTAATAGGAACCCGACACTTGAGAGAAGATCCGCCTGCATAACGTATGAGGTTACCCAGAGACGGAAGGCGAATCTTTTCTTGAAAGACGCGCTTCCCTTAATATTCAAACGAAAGACCCCCTTTAAACACCCTATCCGGCATGGGGTAATAGGTGCTGGGAGCCCCCACTCCGTATGCCGGGACGTTGTACGAGCCGAATGAAGAATATTGTTGATTCGTCAGGTTCTCGACGCCGATGAAGGCTGTAAATTTGAGTTTTCCAAAAGACGGCTTATAAAAGAGATACACATTATAGATGGTATAGGCGTCGAGCCTGTCGATGG
This sequence comes from Syntrophales bacterium, assembly GCA_035542475.1. GTDB lineage: Bacteria > Desulfobacterota > Syntrophia > Syntrophales > UBA2185 > DATKLL01. The sequence goes on along the minus strand of DATKLL010000141.1, from coordinate 4,388 downwards.
AGATGTTGTTGTAGTCCTGGGACAGATACGCATCACTCACGTAGCGCACTTCGGGACGTAACATAAGATCAAAGGGCAGATAGATTTCGACTCCCGCATTCGCAATGCGATTGGGCACGAGGGGTAACTCCTTCTTACTGAACGGTCCGTCCTCGAAGGTAGCCTTGTGATACGCGAAATTACCATACAGCTTAGCTCGTTTTTCCCACAGATAGGACAGGGAAACCTCTACACCGTCATGGCGCGTCTTATCCAGGTTCTTATTGTAACCTGTAAACAGGCCGGTTGCGAAAAATGAGATTTCATCCTCCATGTCGATCCTGTATACGGTCAGCCCAATCTTCAGATTGTCCAGGGGATAGACTTCCGCGCCCACTTCCTTGCTGACCCCCTTTTCTTTGTCAAGATTATTGTTAAAATTAAGGCCGCCGCTGTAACCGTTAAAAAATGCCACCTCATCCACAAAGGGGATGCGGTAAACAGTCGAATACTTTCCGTAAACCTTTGACTTCTTGCCGAAGAGCCATGTCAGTCCCGCTTCATAACTCTCGGCATGATATGTTCCTTGCTGATCAAAGAAGTCGTTGGAAGGCGTAACTGAGTCCGTGTTGGACCCGCCGATTGTCGCCCGTTCCTGCCGATAACCGGCGCTCAGAATGATGCTCTTCAACACACTGAACTCATCTCGAACATAATATCCAAGGCTCTCCCTCTTCAGATCCGCCCAACTTGTTTTTATCGTTCTCTCCCTGCTGCTATAGAAATCCTTCTTGTACGGCTCATCGTAATAATCCAGGCCGATGGTCAATTTGTTACCAAAACCGAAGATTTCCTTGGCAAGTATGTATTTCGGAGTTATGGCATACGTATCCATCCTGGTGTTTGAGAACTGGGGAAATGACATCAGATCAGACTGAATATCCTTATTGCCGTAAAGGAGGTTGATATCAAACTCTCCAAAGGATCCGAGGATGTACTTGATACCCAGATTGGCGTTTGAATATCTCTCCGAACCGCTGTCATCAGGCGTTGCAATACTGAACAGTGACGGCGGCGCATTCTGGAATTGCCGCGGGTTTTGCGCTATCTGGTCCTTCGTGAGGTAGCCCGGCAACTGATAATCTGTCTTGTTGAAGGAAAGCCCCAAATTAATATCGAGCACATCGCTCGCATTGTACCCTAAATTTAAGCCCCCTCCCCGTGACGTGAATCTAGATCGATCCCGGTATCCGTCGTTAAAATTGTTTTCTCCGGTCAATGAGTAAGTCCATTTATCCACAGAACCGGACGCGCCAACACGTTCATCATGGAGACCGTAGCTTCCCGGTATGACGGAGGCATTGAATGTCGGTGTGCCTCCACCCTTTTTGGTGATGATGTTTATGACGCCGCCAATGGCTGCATCACCGTAAAGGACGCTGCTTGCACCGCGCACGACCTCGATCCGGTCGATGTCATTCAGCGGTATCTGAAGCCAATTGATGCCAGACATATCAGGCCTGTTCAGGCGCCTGCCGTCAAGCATGATCAGGGTCTTGCCAAAGGGATTATCTCCACCGAAACCGCGCAGGTCTATGACAGATTGGGCAGCATTGCCGCTGTAACTCCGGAATTGAATACTCTCCAGTTTATCCAGAACTTCTGGAATGGTAGTTGCCCCTGATTTTTCGATGTCCTTGGCTGTAATGACAGAGACATTTGCCGGGACCTTCCGAACCTCTTCCGTACTCCTTGTCGCGGTAACGACCACCTCTTCCATCTGAAGGGCCTTTTCCTGAGAACCTTCCTGTGGCGCCGCAAGCGTGAAACGGCTGGAAGCGATGACTGAAAAGAAAACTGTGAGTACGACGATCAATCTTGAAACTGTATTCATTTTGACTTGCTCCTTTCCCCCTCGGGATCGCAGTTATTAGGTCCATCGGATGAGTGTCCTGGCTTGCGGCTTTTACCTACATCCACGCCTTCCCGATCTTCTTTACCTCGAAAACCAGTGACATAATGTGGATTTCGTTCCGCTCACAGTTGCGGGGCAGCACCGGCATTGAACCGGCTTCCTTCCTCCGATGGACGTGAACTTAAAAGGGTGACACGTGGTTGACCGGTCACCGGATTCCTATCGACTTTTACGTTTGTTTCGTACACTTCCTTGATGTTTGATTCTACGATTACTTCTTCAGGACTTCCCATACAGTGAATATGACCGTTTTGTAAAAGAATAATCCTGGTGCAATACAGCGATGCCAGATTAATGTCATGTGTGACGGCAACCACTGTGAGACCCTGATCCTCATTGAATTTCTTTATGAGATCAAAAAAATCGACCTGATGTTTGATATCCAGAAACGCGGTGGGCTCATCAAGCAGCATGATCTGAGGCTCTTGAGCAAGCGCCCGTGCAATCATTACCCGCTGCCGCTCGCCGCCGCTTAAGGCATTCATGCTTCTCTCGGCCAGGGCAATGGTATCCGTCATCTTCATGGCCCGATGCGCAATCATAAAGTCTGTTTCTCCCTCAAACCGCCATTTACCTAAATGCGGCGATCTTCCCATTAAAACCATCTCCTGTACTGTAAAAGGAAAGATCATCACCGAATCCTGGGAAACGACGGCAATGATTTTCGCCAGAGTTTCTCTTTTGAGTTTACTGCATGGTGTTCCGTCTATCCATATTTCCCCCTCCTGCGGTGTAAGGACACCATCAATTATATTGAGCATGGTTGTCTTTCCGGAACCGTTGGGACCGATGATGCCGACAAACTCTCCCTTATGCACCTCAAAAGAGACATTCTTAAGAACCCAGTGTTTATTGTACCTGAATCCGACCTGTTTGAGTTTGATTATGGACATGGATCAGGCGGCCCTCCTGCGTAAGAGATAAATGAAGTAGGGAGCTCCGCACATTGCAGTAATCACACCCACAGGCAACTCGGCAGGCGCTATGATCGTTCTGGCGATAGTGTCGGCTACGATAAGAAATGAACCGCCGAAAATTAAGGAAGACGGAAGCAGCAGTCTATGGTCCGAACCCAGCACAATCCTCATCATATGCGGAATGATCAAGCCGACGAAACCTATGATACCGCTTACAGACACCACAACTCCTGTTATAAGTGACGCAGCGAGAAGAAGAACCTTCTTCGTTCGTTCTACATTCACACCCAGTTGCATGGCTGTCTCTTCGCCGGTGACAATCAAGTTCAGGTGTCTCGCGTAGATATAAATGACAATGAAACCACCCGTTAAAAAAAGGCCGGTCAGGAGAATTTCATTCCATTCCGCGAGGCTCAGGTCTCCCATCATCCAGAACATGATACTGTGGAGATTTTTATCGCTGGTAGTGAAAATCAGAAACATAATGAGAGCCATAAAAAAAGCATTGACGATTACACCTGCCAGGAGAAGGGTGGTGGATTGGATTTCTTTCTTGGTTCTGGCAATTCCGTAGACGAGGACGATAGTAAGCAGAGCGCCTGAAAAAGCCATACCAGGAATTCCCAAAGGAATGACGCTTATTCCAATTATTATGGCTATTATTGCCCCTACAGCCGATCCGCCTGAAATACCCAGGATATAAGGATCTGCAAGAGGGTTGCGGAGAAGTCCCTGAAATACAACGCCGGCTGCCGAAAGTGAAGCGCCGACAATACCGGCAAAGATGATCCTTGGCAAACGAATGGAAAAAAGGATTGCCTTTTCCGTTGGAAGAAGACCGGTATCTCCCTTATACAGGCCTGATAGTAACCGCTTGAGGGCAGAAAATGTACCTATCTGGCTTGATCCAACGAGCATGGAGATAGTTGAAACGACGAGAGTTACGACCAAGAGAAACAGGCTCACCTGAATGACACGGGAGATAGTTACAGTTTTTCGGGTCTCGCCTTTGTTTAATGCAAAGACCGAAATAGAAAAAATAATAAAAATAGGTAGGATGTAATATCTATGCATCATCCCTCCCTCGAGGATATTCACAATGGACTGGTCTTCCGGCTTCGGGCTGCCTACTCACCCGCCTTCCCATCATGAATCCCTCATGACAGTGGCTCTTTGGGTTTTCGTTCCCTTCACGGCTGCGGGGCAGCGGGGGTTTTGAACCCCTCTTCCGCTAATCCATGTGTATTTGCTTTCTAGTTATATGGAATGCTGTGGACTTTTTACTAATACACAAACATATCTTTGTCAAGAACAAAGAAAAAACTTCAATAACGTTCCAGGTATCCGGCTATCTCGTCGACTCCGGAAATAGCAGTTGGCGCCAGTCTGTATAGTGCTTCGCTTGTGTAGTAGACATGCCCTTTCTTAACGGCATCGAGCATGTCCAGCCTTGTCAATAGGCTTTTGGAACTTTCTTTTGTCATTACGCCTTTTCCCATAAAAATGATATCGGGGGA
>DATKLL010000140.1:0-26128 GCA_035542475.1 Syntrophales bacterium | reverse complement strand
GTGATCCGGGACTCTATTAGAGATAATTAAGGAAGGAGAAGGAAATGGCTGATAGAAAGATTCGAATAATGGTGGCGAAGCCGGGTCTGGACGGACATGATCGGGGAGCCAGAATGTTAGCCAGGTGTTTCCGGGATGCGGGATTTGAGGTAATCTACACAGGATGTCATCAGACACCGGCGCAGATCGCGGCTTCGGCGATCCAGGAAGATGTTGATGTTGTGGGCTTAAGCTGTCTGTCAGGAGCCCACCGTTATTTATTTCCCCAGGTCGTTAATCTGTTGAAGGAAAGGGGTGCGGATGACATTACCGTGATCGGAGGCGGGATCATCCCTGAGCAGGATTTTCAGAAGCTCTATGACGCTGGTATCAAGGCGATCTTTGTACCGGGTTCCACCCTTGATTCAATCGTGGAGTGGGTTAATAATAATATAAAAGCGGTGGAAAAGGATTAATGGAAATAGATAAGAAGATTAAGGCTGGTGACATCCGGGCCGCATCCCGCCTTATAAGAGATATAGAAGATAATATACCTGAGGCGAAATCGACTATTAAACACATTTTCCCGTATACGGGCAAGGCTCAGGTTGTCGGTATTACCGGCTCACCGGGAGCGGGAAAGAGCACTATTATTGATGGTCTGATTGAAACGGGCCGTAAGAAAGAAAGGACGGTTGGAGTCCTCGCCGTTGATCCAACCAGTCCCTTTACGGGAGGGGCTACCCTCGGCGACAGGATCCGTATGCAGAGGCACGCTGAAGACCCCGGTGTCTTTATCAGAAGCCTCGCTACCCGGGGGTCCCTTGGCGGGCTCTCAAAGGCCGTCGGTGATGCTATTCATGTAATGGATGCCATGGGTAAGGATGTTGTTCTTGTAGAAACTGTGGGTACAGGACAGCAGGAGGTAGAGATCATTAACTATGCCCATACTGTCCTCGTTGTCCTTGTGCCGGGAATGGGAGACGAAATTCAGGCGATCAAAGCAGGAATCATGGAGATTGCGGACATATTTGTCATCAACAAGTCGGATCGTGAAGGCTCGGGCAAGCTCCAGCGGGAGTTAATGGCCATGATTGAAATGTCTCCCATACCGCCCGGCGGCTGGCGTCCGCCGATTGTGACTATTGGAAATTCCTTTAAACCCGATGACTTTCAGGCGGATATTGAAAAGTTAGCCGACAAGGTTCTTGAGCACTATGACTTCCTCGTTAAGAATGATCTGATTGGCGATCGTATCCGCAGGAAGACAATGCATGAGTTGAATGAAGCGCTAAGGTCAAATATTCTTGAACCGGTGCTGAAAGTTCTGGTCAGCACCGGTGAACTTGATCGTATGATTGAAAGATTGCTTACTAAGGAATCAGACCCCTGCACGCTGGCCGAGGAGGTTGCCCGAAAATATCTGCAGGGGTGTATTTGATAGAGACTTCTGCACATGACCTTTCCTTTCGATAGCAAGACCTAAGACTCGTTTAAGGATATAACTTGTTTAAATACTAGTATGCCTCTACGGCTCATGCGTAGGGGTTTCTTTAATTACCGAATGCCGGAAGCCATGACCAATTTTTTGAAATCCTCTGGAATTTGGAAATATGATCCTGTTGTGTTATACTTAAAAAAATAACAATTATAATGAAGGAATACAATGATGCCCAGCATGGTTCTCAAAAAATGTCCCAAGGTTTACATACTGGAGACCCACCGTTCTAAGACACCGGACTCTACACTTCATTTCATCGAAAGCATTAGAGACATGGTATCCATGATAGACTTTCGTGAAGCATCGGATCTTGACAGGATCGGCATTCCGGTTTTTACCTGTCACCGGATCAGACCGGATAATTCAAAGACAAGTCACACCGGAAAAGGCGTATCCCCGATTCAGGCTCAGGTATCTTTGACAATGGAGTCAATCGAGCGCTATTCGTCGGAATTCATGAACGACTACAGAAATAAACTGGTCAAGGGCAGCTATAATAAATTGAAACGGAAGTTCAATGTTCTTGATCCCAACGAGCTGATTTTGTCCAGTTACAACGATTACAAACATGATCGGGATATCCACTGGGTCTGGGGATGCGATATGGCACGCCAAGAAGATATCATGGTTCCAGCCTGCGCGGTCTATCACCCTTACCATCTGGACGATGTCTTTCTCATGGATACTCATACAAACGGCATTGCCGCGGGCAATACTCTTGAAGAGGCCGTCGTTCACGGTCTTGCCGAGGTCATCGAGCGCGATGCCTGGAGCATAGCGCGGTACACGCGCAATTACAGCGATGCCCTGCTTATCGAGGATGAAGATGCGAACCGGTTCATCATCAATATCTTTGAAAGATTCGAAAATGCGGGTATCGAGATAGTCGCAAAAGACATCACAACGGATATTGGGGTTCCTGTCATTGCCTCCTTTTCACGCGATCTGGTTTATCCGATGATGAAACCTATTGACGGTTTTGGCGCCCATCTTGATCCCCGCGTTGCCATGGTCCGTTCCCTTCTCGAGATCGTGACCACCAGGGCTCTGTTGATTCAGAAATTCGGGATCGACGGACTATGCGAACCCATAACGGCCTATCTTGGAGATCATGAAGCCATCGATGATCCGCGGTTTTATGCGTATAATCAGAAGAGTCTTCAGGATATTGAAGTAGACTTCAGTACGGATATCCTGCTGGATATCAGGAATATAATCGGTAAACTGAGCGCGAAGGGGCTGGATAGGGTAATCGCGGTAGATCTTACGAGGCCGGATACACGCATACCAACTGTGCGTATGATCGTTCCGGGGCTTGAGGCGTATTGTTATGACAGGACGAGAATCGGAACGCGTATTCTAGGAAGTGATTAGATCTCATCTGAATGTACAAGGGAACCGATAAAGCGGGCCATTTCCTTGAGAACACGTTCGCGAGCCTGGTTATGAGGGACGTGTCCGCAGTTCGGTAATATTAAGCCCTCCACCGGACCGGCTACCTGCGATACGATCGATTCCACCTGTGCCCTTGTTCCGTATTCATCATCTTCTCCCTGGATTACGAGGAGAGGACAGCTGATCCGTGAAAGATATTCTTCGATGTTCCAGTCTCGAAACCATGGGGCAAGCCAGGTATCGGCCCAGGCACGAAACATCGAATCCGTGTTATCCTTGTGAAATTTGCGCAGACGATTCTTGAGATCGGTTGTCTCATATAATTCGACGGCCTGGCGTATGCCGGTTATTGTTACATCTTCAACAAAAACGTGTGCCGCCTCTGTAATGACCCCACGAACCTTGTCTCCATGAATGGCCGAGAAAATGAGGGCAATAGAACCGCCATCACTGTGGCCGATCAGAACAGCATCACTGATATGTACATGCTCCAAGACCTCAGGGAGGCTTATCAAAGCTTCATCATGAAGGTAGCGCGAGGTTCTTGGGGTGTCGAGGGTATCGGAACTTCCGTATCCCCAGCGCTCATATATCAGCGCCGGCAATCCGGTTATACTACTCAGGCAAGCAGGAAAGTCACGCCACTGATCGATGCCGCCGAGTCCTTCATGCAAAAAGACAAGAGTGGACGGAGTCTTTTTAGTATATTCAGAATCCGGTTGGATGAATTGAGCAAAGAGGCGATGACTGGCGGCACGGACATAAAAATTACGTGTTGATAAGTGTCTTTTTTCGACCAAGCCGGACATCTATTTAATTCATGGTTGTGCTTCAAGTTCATTTATCAATTTCTGCTTTTCCTCTATCGCTTTTTCTTGTTCATCTAACATAGAGCGCCAGTGACGTCTTTGGGAAAAATTGGCAGACTGGTTCATATTCGACCTGTAATGGTCTGCATCACTCTTTGCTTTCTCCAATTCCTCCCTGGCAGTTTTGATTTTTTGATCCTTCTCCAGCCTTTGTGCGTCGGCCTCCAGATTTTTTTGCTTCATTGCTTCGTCATCTTTTGCCGATTCTGGTTGTTGTTCTACCGTAGCGTCAGGCTGTGAAATCACGGGTTTGGCTGAGACCCCTTCGGGTGGGTTATCCGTAATAACAGTTGAGCCATCCTTATCGATATACTGGTAAATGGTACCTCCGTATACTTCTCCCGATAAAGCAATCCATACAGATAATACCAGCATCAAAGGCACCGCCGGAATTAATACACTATATTTATGAGCAGACATATTTTGTTCCTCCCAATGTAGAAGAATATTTTAAAATTATCCTAAATATACAATCATGTCAATCACATTCGATGATTTGGGTCATATGGCTAAGAATGTAAATTTACAGAATTTTGGTATGTGTATAAATGCTTCTTTACAGAGTTGATTATACAGATTCGGACGAGAATATCAAGGATGCATAATTTACAGCACTGTGTGTTTCTCGCTCATGATAGGTTTCAAAATGAAGAATGTCTGCGCGGCTTTCCGCAAATAGGCTGGCAAACAGCAGTATAGCAGGAAGACCGCATACACGGTATTTGTCCTGGGTTTCAACCGCGTTTAGGAAGACACTTTCCGCCTCCCCCCGTGTAAGGAAAGAGAGTATTTTTTTATCATTAGTTGTCGCCTGAGGCAGAATGGCGTCTGCTGGTAATTGATCTCCAAACTTGCGTCCTACATGGGAGAGGTCTACTCCTGCTGCTATAAGGATACGGTTTTTTCTTTTTTGCATTACCTCCTTCATTACATGCACCATCCCCCGGAATTTCTCGTCAGTAAGGGGACTTTTCTTTTGGTGGATAAACTCATGAATGCCGCCGCACAGAATCGTCACTATTGAAAAAGGTTCCCGCAGATAGTGTTGCAGGAAAATAGTTTGGAACTCAATTGAATGCTCAGTCATATGTCCAAAATCATCTTTTGTAAGCGTCCCTTCAGGCAGGTTACTCTTTAAATCAGAAATGAAATTTCTATCTGTTTTAATTTCCCCGAAAGGCGTTACATAGTTTTTTTCCGAGACGCAATACAGTCCGTCCTGTTCGTGGTGATTAATACCAAAAATAACGACGAGATCATAAGTCCGGTTCTTCAAGCAGCGATAAGAGTTTATATAAGTTTCCTTGGCGACTTTGATATCTATATGCGGAGCGAGGATGCCAGTAATATTTGCCCCAGTATATCGTGAATTATCCTGATTGAGATTATTTTCAACATCCTGTATAAACAGGGCAAGTTTATCGGGTTCTGCCGCATATGACTTTCCCGCATGAACGGGGAGACGACTTTGCCGGCTATTGAAGTCGTCTCGAAGGTTGCTCATTTTATTGTTAAAGAATTCGCTGTTTAAGAGACATGCACCGTCGAGCGTTTCAATAAAAGATTCGATTTCAGAGATGTAAACCATGCGGCCGCCCTGCTGTTTCATCATTATTATCTGAATATCTCTGAGATCATGCTTCCCGTCGAGAAGCTGAAGGATGGGAAGGGTCTTAATATCGATGGCAATGCCATGGTCGGTCAAGTGGTAAGGATCATGAAAGACGATCACCTGGCGACCATTAACTGTTGTGGCAATCGGTTGAATGTCTCTTCTTAGAACAGGCTTTTCCATATGCTCTCCAAATTGTCTTCATATTTATAATAGCATTTGTCTCAAATTGCAACTCAAGCATTAGGACGAGTGATGTGCATGATAATTAATGAATGTCGGTAAGTCTGATATTTTAGAAATTGGCTTTTTATTTATTATTTCATGGAATAGAGTATGGTATAATCTTTGCTGATACTATACATTATATCCTAAAGAGGGAATTATAATGGAGAAGAAAATGAGAATTGCCATCAATACAGGGGGAGGCGATGCTCCCGGACTTAATGCGGTCATTGAATCCGTTGTCATGGCGGCCTACAACAGAGGTTGGGAAGTGTACGGAATCAAAAACAGTTATACCGGACTCCTTAATACAGACGAAGTTGTTCGCTTGACTCCGGAGGTTGTAAGTCACATTTCCAACACCGGTGGTACAATCCTGGGGACGACAAACCGGGGCAATCCATTTAAAATGCCGGTAGCAAATATTGCCGGCGAGGTCGAAATACGTGATGTATCGGATAAAGTAATTGAAAATTTTAAGCGCCTTCGTTTTGATTGCCTGATAGCGGTAGGCGGTGACGGCAGCCTGGGAATTGCCTATGATTTATATAAGAAAGGATTACCGGTAGTCGGTGTGCCCAAGACCATAGATAATGATATTTGTGAGACGGTAATAACCTTCGGTTTTGACACTGCTGTAAGCATATCGACGGAAGCCATTGACCGTCTTCATTCCACGGCCAAGTCACATGAGCGGGTGATGGTTGTAGAGGTTATGGGGCGTCATTCAGGATGGATCGCACTGAACAGCGGCTTATCCGGGTCGGCGGATGTTATTCTCATTCCGGAGATTCCGTTTCATATCGATAAGGTCTGCGACCACATAATGGACTATGATGTTCGCGGTCAACATTACTCAATCGTTGTCGTTGCGGAAGGGGCATCCCCTGCCGGCGGCCGCATTCTTGATAAAGGCAAGGGCGAAGTCGGCAGGCAGGACGTCGTTCTAGGCGGCATAGGGGATTATTTAGCAAAGGAGATTGCCGCTCGTACGGGTAAAGAGACACGATCGCTTGTTCTCGGCCATTTGCAGCGCGGTGGTCCCCCCACAACATTTGATCGGCTGATTGCCCTCCGCTTTGGCGCGGCTGCCGTTCGCAGTGTGGGTGAGCAAAAATTCGGTACAATGGTGGCGCTTGATCCGCCGCACATAAAGGTAGTGCCTCTTGAAAAGATAGTCGGACGTATAAAGAACGTTCCCAGTGATAGTGACAAAATTAAAACAGCAAGGGAAATTGGGATCTCTTTCGGCGACTAGTGTCGTGCTTTCAATGCTTCTTTATATTAATCTAAGACCTTCATTAATTTACTCACCCCCCTTGTCTAAAGAGGACAGGTGGCTGTCCCGCGCTGGCGGGGGTTGGGGGTGTTGTCCCCCTCTGGAGGGGGCAGGGGGAGGTCAAATCCCTCTAAATCTCCCTTTATAAAAGGGAGACTTAGTAAGACTTCATAGTCCCCCGTTGGAGCCTGCCGCGAATACTTTTAAAACTATTCCTTTTTTGGCTTTTTAAGCGCACTCACTTCAGGCAGAAGAATTAACCGCGGCGGCAGTTTCTGGGCTCCCAGAATGTGCACGAGTTCATCCAGGCCTTGAGCTATATTTTGCAGTTTTTTAAGAGTCAGTACCTCCAAACCGGCAACCAGTAAGCCTTGAGCAACTTCCGGAGCTTTCCTGACGAGTTTCTTTCCCACGTCCGTCAGTTCAACCTTTACGACCCGCTTGTCATCTTTAGACCTCACTCTTTTTACAAGTCCTTTTGATTCGAGACGATCAAGTATGCCGACAGCCGTGGCGGGGTGAATATACATGCGGTGTGCCAGGTCGGAGACCCTTACCGGGGAAAGGTCTCTGATAATCTTGATTGCCCAAAGCTGAGGCCCCGTGATACCTGTGACCAGTTTTGCTTTCTTTGAATGTTCGTTCACGACTTTAAAAACCCTGCGTATATTATTTATAATTTCAGAAACTGCTTTCGCTTTCTGCGGCATGTCTCTTCTCTTCCTTTAATTTTCTGGTTTCATCTTTCTACAAAAAAAGAATTTAAATGTCAATCCGGACTTGATGCCGGCAAATATACTGCTAACTATCAGTGCCCCGTTTCCTTTTCTTGTCATTCCTGCCCTTCGACATGTCATACTGAGCATGTCGAAGTATGAACATGTCGAAGTATGAGCCTGTCGAAGAGTGTCTAGAACGGAACCACCTGAACCCTTCCCAATTTGCTCCCGAGGGCTCAAAATAAACTCCGGCGGGAATCTATCAACCCTGTCATTCCCGAGAAATCGGGAATCCAGTACAGTTATTTACCGGAGTAAATGAACATTTTATGTTTCTATACAAATAATTTGTGTAAAAATCAATTGACAAATTTAAAATTATTAAATATTGTAGGCAAAATTAAATTCACGAGAGGAGGGTCATGATGAAGAGGCGTTCGAAATTAATGGCGTGGATTGTTACTTTATTTTGGCTTTTATCGTTATTTACTGTTGGATGTGCACAAAAAGCTGCTGTAAAAGAAAAACCTGCAGGTGGGGAAGCAGTCGCCCAGAAGGAATCGGCTGCCGGTGCGGCTTCTGAAAAGGGGACTACTGCCGAAGGAAAAAAGGTAGCAGCAGATAAATCGAAGAGAAAGAAGGGGAAGGTTGAATCGTATGTCGTCAAAAAGGGAGACTGTCTGTGGCGTATAGCCAAGATGAAAGGCATCTATAACGATCCGTTCCTGTGGCCGGTTATTTATGAGGCGAATAAAGATAAGATCAAAAATCCAAATCGGATCTATCCAGGCCAGAAATTAGTCATCCCCCGCAGCGGTATGACGATGGATGATATTAAAGATGTAAGAAAAAAGGCCGGAGCCCGCAAGCCTTATACGCCGCCCTCCGGAGCATGCGCTCCAATGAGTTGAGCATCAATAAAAAATAAATAGAAGCATATTCCATAAATCACGACAGTTCAGGCAGGGTCATCTCGACCCTGCCTTTTTTTGATCAGATCGGGAACAGTTAGAATGTGATGTAATAAATACCCGACAGGATAACCGATGTGAGCAGAATGATAATTACCGGCCAGATAATATAATGATAAGCGCCGAAGACATTTGTACGGAAGTATTCAGCAGTAACAACAAAGCAGGCATGCATGGGAGAAAGCATCATTCCCATATAGCCGAATGAGTAGGCGAATGCTGTTGTTGCCGCGGAGAGTGCCGCCGAAGGCTCCGGGCCGACGAGGGCAAATACAATCGGGAAACTGGCGCCGACAAAGCCGAAAGCGACTCCTGTCACCATGCCGGAGATGAAGGGAATAAGCATGATTACCGTGATCAGGGGAATGCCTGTCCGGATGAATTCATCGCGCATTCCTGTGATTAATGTCGCCCCGGCGGTATCCAGGGGGCACAGCAGGGCTGCGGAAAAGGTTTGTATGCCCACGACGAGGGCCATCATAAGCCAGGTATCCAGGCGTGCGAGCATACGGAGTGAAGGCCGGAATGCCGCGGAATAGCCGGAGAATACGGACACAAGGGCGATGATCAGGCCGACCAGCATGGCTATCAAATTCGCAAGCGTACCCTCGACGCCGAAAAGAGGCAACACCGCCGATCCCAGGAGTGATATCACGACGAGGAGTCCGATAGGGCCCATTGCTGAAAGGACTTCGCCGGTATCTATCTTTCCGTAGCCGCGGTTCTGATCATCTTTATCTTTAATTTTCCGCAGGATGAAAATATATCCACCGAACACCGCTGCAATGGTAAAAGGAATCTGTATTAGAAAAAAGGCAATTACGGGAAGCCTTGAATACTGCATGGCGAGAATTACGCCGGGATACAGAGGCCACCAGTACTCCCATATGTGGCGGAACCAGTAGTTGATCGCAACCTTGTGAGACAGCTCCAGTTCTTCTTTTTCATCAACGGAGGCCACAAAGGGCGCTGAGAACAGAGCACCGGCTGGCATGGGAAGCAGTCCCACCAGTGCGGGGAGTCCGGCAAGGATAATGTGCTTGCTCTTCAGCCATTCTTTCAGAGCTGCGATCGTGCGTTCCATCCGGCCCGTTTTACTCAGCGATTCGGTGAAAAAAAGGAGAAGGAGAATGATGACGGGTAGTATATAATTTTGGGGCTCTGTAAAACTTGCAATCTGGTAATAAAGGCCGTTCATACCAGTGCCGGCCCACAGGGGAAGGAGAATGGAAAAGAGGAGGATGGCCAGTCCCAGGGGTGTGCCGAAGTGGTTGAGCAGCAAAATCCCCAGGAAGGAGCCGCCCACCTTAATATAGGAAGGAAGATGTAAAAGCCATTCCATACTCATTGTGTAATCTTTTTCTGTTTAGATGTTGTATCAGAGAACAAACTCGTAATCCAAGTCGTTTTAGACCATGAACTTTCGCACTTCTTATTTTGTGAAGAAATATCATGTCAAGTTAAAGGTAACAGAAAAATATAGGGACGGGCAATGCATTGTTTGAGGTTATTTTGAGTAATCGTTCGGTTTAAAGTTCTTCTCAAATCTTCCAAAAAATGAGGAATCCATGTTTATTGTCAAACCCACAGTGGCAACAGAGCCACTTGCAATTCTAAACTTTAAATCTTGGTCCGAGGGGATATTAAATAAAATTGCCCATGTCTTGTCAGGTAACTGAGTTACTCTTCCCTGACCTTCTATAACCATAACGGAATTTATTTCGCCATTTTGAGCTTTGATTAAAGCTTGACCGTAAGAAGAAAACCAGTTGGACTTATTTGACAACGTGTAATCATTTATGACTTGATTATTATAAATATAAGAAGTGTAATTGAATTGGGATGGATTTGTAAGAAAATATTTTCCAATTATCACTACGATAATACCGCCAATAATACAAACAGTAACACCAGAAATAATCGGATGTCTTTTATGGAAATGCTGTTCTTTATTAGTCATTATAATTCATATACTTTAGAACATTTTTTATAAAAGTTGTCATAATCCCATTCTGCATACCAGTTTATATATACGATAGATGATTTATAAAAGCTGTGACTTTATGAATTATGGTTTGAAAGAAGTAGCACTATGATTAGCAAATATCCTTTATCAGTGATGCGCTGTATATTTTGCCAAGAGAGTTTGGTGGGCCGTAGGAGACTCGAACTCCCGACCAACGGATTAAAAGTCCGCTGCTCTACCACCTGAGCTAACGGCCCATCCCTGTCCAGGCTGTTGAAAAACAGCTTTCTGCGTACCGCCACATCCTTCGACAGGCTCAGGATGACAATGTCGAACCATGCGCGCCTTGCATCTGTCATCCCGTATCAAGTACGGAACAAGTTTTTGACTAGCCTGGTAATAAGCGTCTTTTAGCGCCCTTGATTAAAAGGGAGTGCTCTCTTACTAAGAAGTCTTCTAAGTTGTCAAGAAAAAAGGTCACTTGGCAAAAGGGTTTTTCAAGATGATCGTTTCTTCTCTTCCCGCACCCACTGAGACCAGCACCAATTTCGCGCCTGCAAGCTCTTCCAGTCTTTTAACATATCGCTTTGTATTTTTCGGAAGCTCCTTGATATGCCTTGCCTTGCTAATATCTTCCGTCCACCCTTTCATCTCTTCATACACGGGCTCGCACTGCGCGAGGAGGCGGGGGTTTGAAGGAACAGATTCCGTGAATTCTCCTTGCTGTGTCTTGTAGCCTACGCAGATATTCAATCTTTCGATACCGGTGAGGACATCGAGTTTGGTTAGGGCGATTCCCGTTATGCCGGACGTCCTTACAGCCTGTCTCACGAGGACCATGTCGAGCCAGCCGCAGCGGCGTTTTCTGCCCGTGGTAGCCCCGTATTCATGCCCAACATCTCGTATCCTATCTCCGGTTTCTCCTTTCAACTCCGTGACGAAGGGACCTTCGCCTACCCTTGTGGTATATGCTTTGCAGATGCCGACAACAGCGCCAACTGCCGATGGGCCTATACCAGTTCCGCTGCTGGCGTTTCCGGATACGGTGTTAGATGACGTAACATAGGGATATGTGCCGTGGTCGATATCCAAATGCGACCCCTGGGCGCCCTCAAAGAGGATTTTCTTCCCTTTTTTGATTTCCTCGTTAATAATAATCGATGTGTCTGCGACGTATGCTCTTAGCTGATAGGCGTATTTGCAGTATTCGTCAAGGATCGCTTCAACGTCCAGCGGCTCTTCCTGAAAGAGTTTTGTCAGGTAGAAATTTTTTTCCTCAATGTTTCTGGTGAGCTTTTCCCTGAATAACTGTTTATCAAGGAGATCGCACATTCGTATTCCCACCCGCGCGATCTTATCCTCATAGGTCGGCCCGATGCCTCTGCCGGTAGTTCCTATTCTTTTGCCGACACCGTGAGACTCGCGGGCGACATCAAGCCTCCAGTGGTATGGCATGATGACATGGGCCTTTTCACTGATATACAGTTTTGTGTTTGGGGGCAGCAGTCCCCGGCTTTTAAGACCCTCGATCTCTTCAAGGAGAACTTTGGGATTGACTATCACACCGTTGCCGATGATACATATCTTGTTATCATGTAGTATCCCTGAGGGGATCAAGTGCAGAATGGTTTGTTCGCCCTTTATGACTATAGTATGCCCGGCGTTATTCCCTCCCTGAAACCGTGCAATCACATCTGCATCTTCTGAATAAAGGTCGACAACCTTTCCTTTGCCTTCATCACCCCACTGAGTTCCGATTACAGCCACATTTGCCATGAGAATATCCTCTGTCTACATCTCAAGCTGAACAACCGAGATGACGTTGGGCAGGCTTCGGAGCTTGCCGATCACATCTTCCGATACCATTGTATCTGTCGTAAGGACAACCAATGCCATTTTATCGACCTGCTCCCGGCTTAGATGGAGTCTTCCGATATTGACATTGTTACTTCCCAAAGTTGTGCCGAGATTGCCTATTACGCCGGGCTTGTCATAGTTGGATATAACCAGCATGTGACCCTCCGGTATAACCTCTACCGTGAATTTGTTGACCCTGACGATACGCGGATCGAGGCGTCCAAAGATAGTGCCCGCGGCATAGCTTGTTTCTTCCGAGGTCTTTATGGTCAAAGATATCATGCTCGTGTAATCCTTCGCCTCGCTGCTCTTTGATTCAACAACCCTGATGCCGCGCTCTTTAGCAACTACCGGCGCATTTATGTAATTGACGTTTTCATTCAGAATGGGCTCCAGCAACCCTTTCAGAAGAGATAGTGTAATAGGGGCTACATTATAGTTCAGGATTTCCCCGCTATATTCCACAACAACTTCCTTAATGGCGCCTTTTACTACTTGCGCCTCAAATTTCCCTAATTTTTCTCCAAGATCCAGAAAAGGCTGGATGACGGTCAGCAATTCAGCGCTGACAGACGGAAAATTAACGGCATTTTTTATTTCTCCCTTGGTGAGATAGGCAACTATCTGCTCGGCAATGGCTATAGCAACATTGATCTGGGCTTCATCTGTCGACGCACCTAAATGAGGCGTGCTTATTACATTATTGAGTGATAGAAGCTCCGTATTCTTAGTCGGTTCTTCTTCAAAGACGTCAAGGGCGGCGCCGGCAACCTTTCCGGATTTGAGGGCGTCATAAAGGTCTTTTTCGCTGACGATTCCCCCTCGGGCACAATTGATAATAAAGACACCCTTCTTCATTTTTTCAAAGGCCTTTGCATTAATAATTCCTCTCGTCTCTTTTGTCATGGGAGTGTGCACAGAGATAAAGTCAGCCTTCTGCAATAACGCATCCAGAGTAACGAGTGTGATTCCCAGTTTTTCGGCTGCCTCGGGGGAGATGAACGGGTCATAAGCGATGACATTCATCTTGAGGCCCAATGCCCTGTCGGCCACGATGGTACCAACACGGCCGATACCGATAATTCCAAGGGTCTTGTTGTATAGCTCCGCCCCCATGAATTTATTCTTTTCCCACTTTCCTCCCTTCATAGATGCAGTGGCCTGCGGAATCTTTCTCGCGAGCGCGAACATCATGGCAATGGTATGTTCGCCTGTGGTGATGGTATTACCGCCAGGGGTATTCATGCAGACGATGCCACGTTTGCTCGCCGCGGCGATGTCCACATTATCAAGGCCGATTCCCGCCCGCCCGATCACGGCGAGTTTTTCCGCTTGGTCAATGATTTCCTTGGTGACCTTGGTCGCGCTCCTTATGGCTAGGCCGTCGTAGTCCTTGATTACGCCTTTAAGTTCGTCCGGTGTAAGGTTCGTCATCACGTCTACTTCAATGCCGGGTGCGGCCTTCAGTATTTGTATACCCTCCGCTGCCAGGGTGTCACTCACGAGAACTTTCTTCATAAAATATGATCCTCCTGAAATTAATTAATAGAAGAATAAATTTCCCACCCCCTTTTATAAAGGGCCGGTTGGCTGTCCCCCGCTGGCGGAGGTTGGGGGTGGTCCTACATCAGCAAAATCCCTCTAAATCTCCCTTTACAAAGGGAAACTTGATGGTTCATTTATGGTTCCCAGTTTCCACGATGATTAGTACAATATTTAAAACAGATCACAGCTCTTTCTTTTTCTGGTAAAAAACTTTCTCCATTTCTGAGAGAGCTATTCTGATGTCGTTTGGTTCGATCGTCGGGCCGCACCAGAAACGGAACCCCGGTGGGGCATCCCTGTAAGAATTAATATCATGCGCAATATTCTTTTTGGAGAGTTCGCTGGCGATACTCTTCAGGAACTTTGCCTGGTCGTCCTTCGACAGCTTCTTTACTTTTTCATCAGTAACAGAGAGACATACGGATGTAGTGGACCGTGTTTCTTTTGATTCAGCAAGAAACTCAACCCAGTCATTATTCTCAACCCACTCTTCAACAATCTTGAGATTTGCTTCACTTCTTTTGATAAGACCCTCAAGTCCTATTTGCTTTGCCCATGTGAGGGCGTCAAGATAGTCCTCAACGCAGATCATGGACGGGGTATTTATGGTATCTCCTTCGAAGATAGCCTTGTCTATCTTTCCGCCTTTTTTCAGGCGGAAGACTTTGGGCAGCGGCCAGGGCGGATCGTAGGTTGTGATGCGCTGAACAGCCCTTGGGCTCAAGATGAGCATGCCGTGGGCTGCTTCACCGCCCAAACATTTCTGCCAGGAGTATGTCAGGGCGTCGACTTTTGACCAGTCAACGTCCATGGCGAAGACGGCGCTCGTCGCATCGCACAGCGACAAACCTTCCCGGCTTTCAGGAATCCAGTTCCAGTCCGGGATTCTGACGCCGCTGGTAGTGCCGTTGGCGACAAAGACGACGTCATGTGACCAGTTAACGGCCTTCAGGTCGGGAATCTTCCCGTAATCGGATTTCACGATGTTTGGGTTCAGCTTCAGATGTTTGGTTATATCCGTCGCCCACCCTTCAGAAAAACTCTCCCAAACCAGGACGGTGACCGGCCGGGGCCCAAGTAGAGTCCACATGGCTGCTTCAAAAGCGCCCGTATCCGATCCGGGTAATATGCCGACAAGGTAATCAGCGGGGATTTTCAAAATTTCTTTGCTTTCGGCGATGGCCTTGGCCAGTTTTTCCTTTCCCTGCGAAGATCGATGAGACCGACCGACAAGAGAATCCTTGAGCGCCTCCAGATTCCAATGCGGTCTCTTGCTGCAAGGGCCGGAACTAAAATTTGGATTGTGCATACGTCATTATCTCCTGATTTTATTAAAAGCTTTAGAAATATATCAGTATTGAAATGATTACTCAAGAATTTTTGGAGTCGGTTTCATATTGACTGTTATGGTAAAAAAACATATGGTTACATTAAATTAAAGCTTTGTAAGGGTTTTTTTAAGTTGAAGAAAATTAAAACCACGTTTTTCTGCCAGAACTGCGGGCACCAATCGCCGAAGTGGCTGGGGAAGTGTCCCTCCTGTGATGAGTGGAACCGCTTCGTTGAAGAAGAAATTAGGCCTACCGATACTGCGTCTTCCATGGGTATACAGTTCAACGACCCCCCCTTGCCCATTAATGAAATTGTGGCCGACGAGAAAGAACGAATTACTACCGGGATTGACGAAATGGACAGGGTCCTGGGAGGCGGGATTGTAAACGGGTCGGTCACCCTGGTAGGTGGCGACCCCGGTATCGGGAAATCGACGCTGCTTCTCCAGATACTTCACAACCTTGCGGCAAAGGATTTAAAGATTCTATATGTTTCTGGTGAGGAGTCAGCCAAACAGATAAAGCTCCGTGGGAAGCGGGTCGGGGCCTCATCGAAAAACCTTCTTGTTCTTGTTGAAATAGATCTGGAAAACATAATCAGGCACATTAAAGAGATATTACCGAGCGTTGTCGTGATCGATTCCATTCAGACTGTTTATTCTTCTGTCCTCACATCCGCACCGGGAAGTGTAGGACAGGTCAGGGAATCGTCAGGGCGGCTCATTATTCTTTCGAAGAAGACAGGTATCCCCGTCTTTCTGGTAGGTCATGTAACAAAAGACGGCTCTATCGCCGGACCCAAAGTCCTGGAGCATATGGTTGATACGGTACTCTATTTCGAGGGAGATTCAGGCCATGCATACCGGATTATCAGAGCAATAAAAAACAGATTCGGGCCAACGAATGAAATCGGCGTCTTTGAGATGAGAGACAATGGCCTGATTGAGGTATCAAATCCCTCCGCATTTTTTCTGACAGAAAGGCCGGAAGGGGCCGCGGGTTCCGTGGTTGTGCCGAGTATCGAAGGAACAAGGCCGATACTTATTGAAATCCAGTCCCTCGTCAGCCCGACTAATTTCGGGATGCCCCGCAGAACAACCATCGGAGTCGATCCAAACAGGGTGTCTCTGCTGGCTGCCGTCATGGATAAGATCTGCGGTTTTCGTCTCAGCGGCCACGATATTTTCATCAATGTGGCCGGCGGCATTAAAGTGGATGAACCGGCAGTAGATCTGGGGATTGTCGCGTCCATGGCCTCCAGTTTTCTTGACAGACCTATAGATCCCGGTACTGTGGTTTTCGGTGAGGTGGGTCTTACCGGCGAGGTGCGGGGGATTTCCCAGATGGACATCAGGATAAAAGAAGCGGCACGCATGGGGTTCCGGCGGTGTATACTTCCTCAGACGCCATCCCGGAATGGTTCTCTGGAAAAAAAGATGGAGTTTATCAAGGTCAGCAATCTGAAAAATCTAATGGAATGTCTTTTTTGAAATTATTATGACTAAAAAAATACTTGTTATCGATGATGAAAAAGGAATAGTGGATTTAATCACCTACAATCTTGAGAAAGAAGGATTTGACACTATACGGGCCTATGACGGGGAAAGTGCCCTGGAACTGGTCAAGACAAAAAAGCCTGATCTGGTAATTCTGGATCTTCTTCTTCCGGGAATAAGGGGATTGGAAGTTTGTAAATTTATCCGAAGGAATCCGGAGACAGAAACCCTACCCATCATTATGCTTACGGCCAAAGGTGATCAGGTAGATAAAATCTTGGGCCTGGAAATGGGGGCAGACGATTACGTCACGAAGCCGTTCAATGTTAGAGAGCTGATAGCCAGAGTCCGGGCGGTTTTGCGAAGGACTGAAACTCGGCCTGCTTCGGACAAAGAGGAGATATTTACATACAAAGGAATCCACATGGATTACAGGTCTTATGAAGTAACCGTGGATGGGAAAAGGATTGATCTCGGTCCTACGGAACTAAAGCTGTTGCGCTTCTTCACCCAGCATCCCGGCAGGGTTTACACCAGGGATCAGCTCCTGGATTATGTCTGGGGGGATGAAACATTTGTGGAGCCCCGCACCGTGGATGTCCACATCAGCCGCCTGAGACTGGCCATAGAAAAAGACAAAGAAAAACCGCAGTATATTCTCACTGTGAGAGGTATCGGGTATAAATTCGCTGATACAAAATGAGCTTCTGTCAATAGCTCACAGATTTCCTTTCTGTTCATTAATTTTCATCATATTTTAATAATTCCTTAATCAAATTTTAACATTTATTGACTACCCTACAACTCATATTTTGCGAGAAAGGAGGTTGATGTATGAACTGGAATGAGATTGCTTTCCATTCTCTGCCAGACTATTGAAAGAGATCATGAAACCATTTCTATTGTTTTAAATTATGTGCCCGGAAAGAATTATTACAAAAAATAAACCAGGAGGAAATAAATGAAAAAGTTTTGTATAGTTTTACTATCGGTAGGGCTGATCGTGGCCCTCACAGCGCCTGTATTGGCCGCGGACGTGAAGTTCAGCGGTTCTTACGTCATACAGGGCTATTATGAGGACAACCGCCGGATTGCGGAAATCCCCGGCAGCACCCTCGCAAACAGCCAGCGGGGCCCGTCCGATTCCTTCACCTGGCAGAGGTTGAGAGTAGGGACGGTCTTCCAGGTTGCCGAAGGCCTGAGCCTGACGACCAGGTTCGACGCGATGGAGAAGGTTTGGGGCGCCGCCCGGGGTGTGAGCGTTCCTGGTGTTGCCGCTACATATGCGACTGCATACGATTCTAATGGTATTCAGATTCCAGGGTCGGGTGAAGCGGAAAACATCAAGTTCCAGCACGTGTATGTGACCTTTAACACCGGTATCGGCAGATTCATAGCTGGTTACGTACCGACAGGTGCGTGGGGTACCGCTTTCGGTGATAGTGCCGATTATGCATACGCCCCCAGACTCAGATGGGATATTACCACAGGTCCCTGGGTGTTTGGTCTTTACTGGGAGAAGTATGAAGGTCAGGACAGCAGCTATGTATCCATAGGCACCGCAACTCCGCAGGTAGATGCCTCAAAGGACAAATACAATGCATTCGCTATCTACAACTGGGGCAAGGGTGACGCAGGTCTGAAAGTGCAGTATGCCCTCTCGACAAGGGCCAGCGGTGTAACGGGAGCCGCCGATTCCGATACCACCAACTATAAGGAGATCTCTTATAAGTTAGAGCCATATATGAAAGCCACTTTCGGCAATATGTATGTTGAAGCTGAGCTTATCTATACCTGGGGCAAGAAAAGGATATGGGAGACAGGCTCTTCAAGGACGGATATAGATTTTACCGGTTTATCAGCATATGCTATGGCCAAAGTAGATCTCAAACCGGCCTATGTGGGAGGCGTTTTTTTCTATGTATCGGGTGATGACGCAGGCACCACCGATAAGATCGAAGCCGGTAACCCCAGCGGTTCCGACTTCAACCCCTGCCTCATCCTGGGCAACTATGATCTAAGCAGGTGGAGCGGCGCTATGGGTAATTCCAATCTTGCGGCGGTCAACACCGCATTAACGAATGCCGCGGCCAATCCGCTCGGCGGTGTTAGCGGTGTCGGGTTGGGGAACATCTGGGCTTACCAGGTGTTTGTCGGTGTAACGCCGGTACCAAAGCTGGATACGAAGCTCGCTCTCACGTATGCCTACTTTGACAGGACGCCGTCCACGACCAGTCCTACTATCAGCTATACGACACCCAATAATGGAAGCGATGGCGCCTGGGTATCCAAGAACCTCGGTTTTGAGGCCGATCTCATGGCGACCTATAAGATCTATGACAACCTCTCCTATATGGTCGGCTTCGGCTACCTGTGGGCAGGGGATGCCTTTAAGGGAACAAATATAGCAGCAGATGTTAAAAACGACTATCTCCTGACGCACAAGCTGACACTTACCTTCTAATACAGTTGATATAAATACGTTTAACTATTGAGGGCCCCGGGTAACATCCCGCCGGGGCCCTTAGTAATATCATTTAGTACGAAAATAAAATTTACTCACCTCTTTTCTAAAGGTAGCGACTGTCCCCCGCTGGCGGGGGTTGGGGGTGGTTCTCATCAGCAAAATCCCTCTAAATCTCCCTTTATAAAAGGGAGACTTTAAAACTGATGCTTCATTATGATTGTCACCAATTTTCATCATTTCTTAATATTTGTGTAATCATGTTTTAATACTACACGGTTAGAATACAGCAAAAAAAATTTTGTGAAAAAGGAGCGTAAATTATGGGTTGGGGCGAAGCTGCCTCAGAGTTATTTCCTCGGCAGAACATCAAGAATGACACCGATGTCCGGTCACTCCGCAGGATTATGGAAATGCTTGATGTTTACGGACTCTTTGGCGTGAAGATCAATTCACTTCCATTTGCCGTTTCCGATACGACGGCAGGAAGCGAGACTGAACTGCAGGGAGCTGTTGTGGGAAAAATGAGTGACGTGGACCTTCCCATCACCATTGAACAATCCAATTACTTTGAAAATATTGTCAGGCGTGTGAATGCAGGTGACGCGACGGGGAAAATCATCACAGACCTTGAGAGGTTTCTGAATAAGAACTCGGAAAATGTTTGGGAACACAGTTGGGTACGCTTTCCACGAAACCGGTTGAGTCCTTTTGCCGAAGAAATGTTTAAACAGGACCTTCTGGCTGATAAGGATGATCCGTCAAGAGGATCAAGAAAAGATATTCAGAAATTTACATTCTTTTCCCGGGGCGAAGAGTTTATCCGTATGCCGATAAGCTATTTGATAAAATTATGCCTCGCCGATGTCCTGGGTTCTCAGAAAGACCTTCCCCCGGCTATACACGGCACGGGTCGAGATTTGCTGGATCATTTCCTCAACGATAATACCTCGCCGGAATCGTGCTCGTTTCACGTTGTGCATTTACATCCTGACACAGGCATGGGTAGGGCAATTGCGAAGGAAACAGCGAATCGGTTTCTCCTGACGCACCTCTTATTAATGTACGGTAATCGCAAGTTTTCACTCACGGATAGCGGACAGAAGGCAATGGTCTTTTTTTCTCCCCATCCACCTGTCCGCCTGCAGGAGCTTAACAACTGCATTTCCGATTCCTTCTATAGGGAACTCTTCATGAATCCGTGTCTCTCCGGATGGAGCAGAGGTGAGGATAAACATGACTACATGCATCTCTGTCACAGCGTCCTGAGCCGGAGTCAATTGAATGCAATAGCAAAACTGCGGGAGGCCGGGATTATAAATTCCAACCTGGTAGTATTTCCCAAAACATACAACATAAGCCTTGCGAACAATGGCACGCATATCAGTATGGGGAGCCGCAAGATCAGCAGCTGTCTGTCAGACAAGATGTCAGGTCTGAATATGATTCATGAGAAATATGTGGGCGATCTGGTTATCAAGATAGTGGAGCACTTTTTGCCGCTCTTTGTCGGTACTTACAGCGCCGCTCCGTATCGCCTTGGTTTTGCCGATATGCATCCGGAAAGGGTACTGGGATTTCTGCCGCACGAACTGGATTACACGCATCTCAGGATGTTATGGCGCAGGTGGCGGAAAAAGGCGGATATAAAGATATTCGGGAACGTGCTGACACCGTTTGGGCCCGAGTGGCTGGATCATATGATAAGTGTTCTTTTTAGTCTGAAAGGAGATTTTATTCCGGACTTCAGGATGATTGATTATCTTGTGTCCCTTATGAGCACGGAAAAAAGTCCGGCGTTGGACGGCACGTTACAAAATCATGAAAGGCTGAAGAAAGACCTCTCCGATCTGGGAGTGTTCGATACCAGGATGGCCGTTTATCTGCTCTACAGGCTCCGCGAGTATCACAAGATGGGCTTTTCCGGGTTCGAAGGCCGTCACTACAGCCTCTTCGAAAATATTGAGGAGGATATGGGGAGGGCGGCAGACCTGCAGAATCTCCTCAATGTTCTCGCATTCAAGTATATCGCGGAGGGCACAATAACTCATGCCCACATCCCTGATGATCCGTGTGTTGAAAGCGAGCGCAGGCAGATAGTCTTCGGCTCTGCCATTGGAATCCCAACTTTTTTTGTCCGTCATGACACGGGCAACGTCTTTCTTAAAAGGATTATTGAAAAAGCATCAAGAATTCGATTGAGCAGGAGGTATCCGGGGTATCTCCGCGTCTACAATCTGGAATATCGCAGGGCCCTTCTCAATATCATAAGGGAAGATGCGGCTGATCTCATTGAGATGCTGAGACTCGAAGAGACCATGGAAGACCTGGCTTTGAGATTGGAGCGGCCTGAGGATCACGCGGTGGCAGGCAAGCTTACGAAAGCGATTCTCAACAGAGCCGGCGCGAAATCTCCCCTTCATATGAAGGCCGATGATTTCAACAGGGCCGCGGAAGAATTCTACCGTAATGACCTGAGAATGCATCATATCAGCGAGGCTTTCCGTTTTCTGGAAGAAGATGTGGAAGGCATTGAGGCGGCGTGTCGGGAAAACAAAAAGGCAGTACGAAGCGCGCTTCAGTTTGCACTCAAAGACCAGGAAGCACGCCGGTTTGTCGGAATTGCCCGGCGAAAGGTCATGGAAGAAGCAATATCCACAGCAGACTTGACTAAGCTCATTAACCTGATTCTGATTTCGGTAGGTATCGATCGAAGCCAAAGTGATGTAGATTGAAACAAAGAATATGCGGAGGGGATACCGTGGTTCATCAGTATATCGAGCGTGAAAGCAGTAGGGTTTGTACAGAGATGCCTTACGGGTTGAGCGCTGTTAAATTTCTGTACTCTGATTTACGGGAATACGCGCCCTTCCTTTTCCGGAAGCTTACGAGCGCCAGGATCTCCAGGCTTCTCAGTTTCATGAACTATGAGACTTTTCTGGGAGAAAAAATATTCGGCTACATGGATTTCCTGAGAGCATCCGGTGTTGACCTGCGGGAATGCCTGTGTGATCCGGAGGAACTGGATACCCCCAGAAAGATCTTTGAAAGGAAGATCCGTTACCGGGAGTGCCGCCCCATGCCGGAGGATCATGATGTTATAGTGTCTCCCGCCGATTCACGAATGCTTGTCGGATCCCTCAGCGATAATTCACATCTGTTCATCAAGGGTAAATTCTTTGACTATGAAGAATTGTTTGGTAAGGACAAAGTGACCTGGCTGAAAGCCTTCCGGGAAGGAAGCTTTGCCGTCTTTCGCCTCACGCCTGAAAAATATCATTATAATCACACACCGGTTGCTGGGAAGATAATTGATTTCTACCAGATTCAGGGCGGATACCATTCCTGCAATCCCCATGCAGTATTGTCCATAGCCACGCCTTATTCAAAGAACAAGCGGGTTGTAACCATAATAGACACGGATGTTAGCGGCGGCACAGGGGCGGGACTTGTAGCAATGATCGAGGTTGTCGCCATGATGATCGGCGATATCGTACAATGCTACAGCGAGGAGGGGTATGATAACCCGGTTCCCATAGGTACGGGTATGTTTGTAAAAAAGGGATTTCCCAAAAGCCTATATCGCCCCGGCAGCAGTACGGATGTATTGATATTTCAAGATGGACGCATGAGGTTTGCGGACGACATTGTTGTGAATATGTTTAATAATGGCGCCACAAGCATTCTTTCCAATGGATTTGGCATGCCGTTGGTGGAAACCGAAGTCAAAGTCCGTTCACATATAGGAAGGGCAACCTAAAGTGATAAAACCAGAAAGTCTTCCTTTTATAAAGGGAGATTTAGAAGGATTTTATACCTCCCCCAGCCCTTCCAGAGGGGGACAACCACCCCCTACCCTCGCCAGCGGGGGACAGGTATAACAATATTCTTTTAATTTATTTTATGGATCAGAGGTTTATATGGAAAATGAAATATTTCTCAGTATACTGGCGGTTCTGTCTGTTTCTCTCCTGTTATGGGGCTTCAAAGTGCTGCCGGATGAACGTTGGCAGATCATGGCTACCGTGCCGATCAGGAAGATCGACCAGGATAGATGGGACGGAGTTAACCTGACATATTATGGTGTATTCAGTGCAAATGCTTATCTGGCGTCCATAGTGATCATGCTTATTCTCTTTGGCGCAATTAAAATTGACATCAGAGCGACTTTTGTTCTTATCCTTGTCATGCTTGTATTTTGCCTTCCTATGGCTAGAATTCTGGCCATGGTCGTGGAAAGAAAGGCGCATACCCGAACTGTCGGAGGGGCGGTTTTTGTGGGTATATTGGTTGCGCCGCTCGCCATAATGATAGTAAACCAAATTATGGGTCCGGTAGTTTCTATCCCTATTATGCCTGCTTTAGCCGCTTTGGCAATTTCTTATTCGTTTGGAGAAGGGGTGGGACGCCTGGCCTGCATCAGCTTCGGCTGTTGTTACGGAAAACCTCTCTCCAAATGTTCTTATCTTCTGCAAATGTTATTTCGAAAGCACAACTTTATTTTTTCGGGAAGGACCAAAAAAATAGCCTATGAGGGCGGCCTGGAAGGAGAGCATGTAATTCCCGTGCAGGCTGTAACCGCGGTTGTGTACGTGATGATCGGTCTTATTTGCACATACCTGTTCCTCAATAGCTTCTATGCCTTTTCCTTCCTGCTTTCTGTGCTGGTTACGCAGGGCTGGCGATTCGTGTCGGAAATATTCCGGGCCGACTACCGCGGGAAAGGCCGCATTTCCACCTATCAGATCATGGGAATAGGGGCGATTATGTATTCGTTCATACTCTGGAAATGGCTTCCCGATTTGCGCGTGACGACAAATGTTATGGAAGGCATACGAACACTTTGGCAGCCGGAGGTGATAATATTCTTGTTACTTTTGTGGTTGGGTATTTTTCTCCATACGGGCTGCAGTAAAGTGACCGGCTCGATTGTATCTTTTCATGTTCATAGCGACAGGATTTAAATTTAAGAAAAGCGAGTAGGTGAATTTTCTTAAGGAGAAAATTCTCAAGAAGGATTGAAGGTGCAATTATGAAACCAGAAAAGCTTCGACATATAAAGAAACATCTTCTCAGGAGATTGAATGAACTCCAATTTGAAGCTATTCAAGCTGCCTTCGAGAAGAAATTTATGAATGATAACCCTTCGGATACCGTTGATAAGGCATCAATGGATTTTGATCAAAATACGAAGTTAATGATGAAAGAAAGAAAAATGTCACTTATAAAAGAACTCCAGGAAGCGATCATGCGTATTGATCGAGGGGTTTTTGGAATATGCGAGGCATGTAAAGGCAGGATAACGGGAAGGCGTTTAATCGCGGCACCGACCACCCGATTTTGTATGGTATGCATGGAGAAAATGCGAGGACCAAAAGCCGCATAGGCGTTGACAAATAAAAAGGGAAGACTTACGGTGGAGCAGGATATTTTTATTCAGGAGCGTGCCTGCCGAGCATTTATTGAGGCATTGCCAGGAGTGACGATATTTTATTCTCCAAAGAAGGAATTGTTATATTTATACCCACCACACTAGAATCGATACAGAAAGCTGTATCAGCGCTCTAATCAACAAAAGCATGAAATTTCAGAATGACGTTCAATTTCTTCCGCAATTGGCCAAATCTGATTTCTGACTAAAGTGAGAAAGAGTCGGTTATCTATAACACCTGCAAAGCGAGAAAATCGACATACCATAAAAATATCGTTTACCAATTATAATCTTCTATCATAAATTATATGAAGCTAAGCGATGGTCAATTTTTAATCTTATCGTTTCTCTGATTCTAGTTTTAATCTCAGATTACGCCAATAATAATCTATAAATTTTTTTTCTGGTAAATCATATTTTTAGATGCATATTTTTAATGAACCTAAATAGGTTTCTTTTTTGATTGACAAGCACAATATATTGTGGAAATAAAGCTTAAACTATACTATATATTGAAACGCTTAAATACTGATTAAAAGCTTGCATAACTGCTTATTGAACTCAAATAAGATAAAGAACAACAATTATACTGAACACGGATTTTATCGGTGATGCTATGAGGGTACCTGGATTAAATTACGGGAAGCTAACTGAGTTTTTCCTGAGACTATCGGACGCAGGTGTGGAACAGGTAACTGAAGCAGATGTTACCTTTTATAATGCACCGCATTTTCACCATATGCTCCGAGTCGAGCGGAGAAGAACGGAGCGATCCAAAAAACCTTTTCTCCTGATGCTCCTTGACCTCTCAGGATTACACCATAGACAGAAAAGTGCTTACATTTATGAGGAAATAAAATCAGTCCTTGTTTCCTGTTCAAGAGAAACTGATATCAGGGGATGGTACGAACCCAACAAGGTCATGGGCACCATCTTCACGGAAATAGCCTCAATAGATGAAAGCGCCATAGAAAAAATATTCCGCAAACTCCACAGGGTAATCTGCGAGACCCTCGATGCAGAACGGGTAAAAAGAATCAAGATATCATTCCATGTATTCCCTGAGGAAAACGGACAGCCCTCAATCGACAACGGAATATTTAATATAGCCTTCTATCCGAATCTCTCCAAGCGGAATGTTTCTAGGCAGGCCACATCCTCCATAAAGAAGCTTATGGATATTACAGGAAGCATATTTGCACTTCTGGTTTTTTCCCCGATCTTTCTGATCATTGCGGCGGCGGTCAAGCTGACATCGGAAGGGCCTGTCTTTTTCAGGCAGGAAAGGATAGGGCTTAACGGTGAAACATTCACCTTCCTGAAGTTCCGCTCCATGTATACGAACAACGATCAGACCCGCCACAAGGATTACATCAAAAAACTCATCAAGGAGGGCAAGGACGACGCAAATGCCCCGGGGGTCTATAAACTAAGCAATGACCCGCGTATTACGCCCGTCGGCGGGTTTTTAAGAAAGACCAGCCTTGA